>CAIXAA010000564.1 GCA_903917305.1 uncultured Myxococcales bacterium
CGTCCAGCGCCCGAACTCCGCCACGGAGTAGATGAGCCACGGCAGGTTGTCACCGCGCTGGTACGGCATGTCGAAGCCCCGGGAAGCACTGAAACAACTGGTGACGCGGCCGTTGCGGCGCGACTCCCGGATCATGAAGGCGATGAGGCCGCGCAGGTAGGTGGGGCTGAGCACCTGCTTGGCGCCGCGCAAGGCTTTCCCGAAGTCCGAGATCCACATGTAGCGGAAGTGGCCGGAGCCGGCGTACAGGACGGCCTTGGCGTTGTCCTGCAGGACGCGGCGCGCAATCCCCTCGGGCGTGGCTTCGGCAAGCGCCGGAATGCCCCAGGTGCGGACCCTCACGGAGTCGGCGAGATTGGCAAAGAGCGCGGAGATGGCCTCGGGCTCTACGGCGTAAGAACCTATCTTCATGTCATAATTCCCTCACGGCTGTCCGCACGCTCGGACGCGCGCGGACTTCGCGTGGCACTGTCGCAGAGCCCAAGTGTGGAGACCAGGGGTACCGCAAGGTCGTTGCCGTGTCGTCATGCAGTTGACACGCGCGCGCCGACGCGGCCGAAACGTAGCTCAGCGCCTTGCCTTCTTCGCCGGCGACGCCTTGATCACGAGCGTGTAGCCGGCATCCGCCAGCGTTGCGACTTCGGCTTGCAGATCGGCGCGTGTCAGCGGCTGATCGTCCAGCCAGCGCGGCGGCAGCGTCAGGGTCAGCACGGTGCGATCCGCCGTCAGCACCATCGGCGGCAGCGGCAGCTGACTGCGCGCCCGGTTGAGCAAGGCCGCGAGGCGCAAGAGGATCGCCAGCCGTGCGGTCTTGTACGAGGCCAGCGCCGGCGTGTCGCGCAGGACCGGCGCGAACTTGCGGCGGTGCGCGCGGATGAGCCCGGCCAGCAGCGCCTGATCGTCGCGCGAGAAGCCTGGCAGGTCCGAATTCGCCACAAGGTAGGCGCCATGCTTGTGGTGACCGCTGTGCGACACCGTCAGGCCGACTTCATGCAATTGCGCCGCCCACGACAGCCACGGACGCCATGTTTCCTCTGCCAGATCCCAAGAATCCGCGACCTGACGCAGCAGTGCGACCGCCGTCCGCTCGACGCGCGCCGCCTGCGCGGCATCGACGCGGTGTCGTTCGCCCATGCGCTTGATCGACTGGTCGCGCACGTCCTCATGGCGCAGGCGGCCCAGCAGATCGAACAGGACGCCTTCGCGCAGGGCGCCCGAAGCGGCGGTCATGCGGTCGATGCCGAGCGCGTCAAACAGGCCGGTCAGAATGGCAACGCCGGCGGGAAACACCGGCGCGCGATCCGCCTTCAGCCCAGGAAACGCGAGCTTGGAGACGCGACCGACAGCCACGAGCTCCCGGCCCAGGCGCGCGAGACCGCCGCGCGTGATGCCGTGCTTGGACCAGCCCGTCTCGCGCAGGACTTCTTCGATCGTCCCGATGGTGCCCGAGGAGCCCATGCACGTGTCGAAGGCCGGCGCACGAAAGCGCGCCTCGGTCGGTGCCAGCTCCAGCCGCGTCTCCAGCTCGGCCGCGCGCAGGGCCTCGGCGCGGATCTCGCCGTCGCCAAAGAACTTCGTCGTCAAGTTGACGCAGCCGAGGTCCAGGCTGTCGATCGCCAGCGGCTCGAAGTGTTCGCCGAGCACGCACTCGGTGCTGCCGCCGCCAATGTCGATGACCAGCCGGCGCGCACCGTCGTCTTCCAAGCTGTGCGCGACGCCGAGGTAGACCAGGCGCGCTTCCTCACGACCTGAAATGATCTCGATAGGATGGCCGAGCGCGGCGTTGGCCTTGAACACAAACTCGCTGCTGTTTCGGGCGCGGCGCAGGGTGCTGGTGCCCACGGCGCGAACGCCGATGGCCGGCACGTCGCGCAGGCGCTGCCCGAATGTCTCCAGGCACTTGATGGCGCGCGCTTCCGCAGCGGCGGTGAGGCGGAGGTTGGCGTCGAGGCCGGCGGCAAGGCGCACCGGGTCGCGCATCCGGTCGAGGACACGCACCTCGCCGTCGACAACCTGAGCGACGACGAGGTGGAAGCTGTTCGAGCCGAGATCGATGGCGGCGAGGGTGTTGGGTGTCGGCATGGCGCTGTGCTCCGGGCGGCTCCAGCGTGGCAGATGATCCCGCTGCGGACAACCAGCGCACAGACAGGGGGTCTTGAAACGCCGCCGCGCCGGGGGTAGCGTGCCGTAACCGCGAAGCTTGACGAGAGGCTGTCTTCTGGCTTCGGAGTCCTCGCGCGCGCCCGGCGTCGCTGCCGTGAAACGAAGGAGGAACATGACTCTCGACGACGAGCGGCTCGATGGGCCCGCCGGCCTTGGCGCACGCGCGCTGTGCATGGCTCTGCTGGACACAGCGCAGGAGACTCACGGCCAGTTGGGCGACGGAGCCGATGCGAACGCGCTGCATGATTTTCGGGTAGCGGTCAGGCGGTTGCGCACGGGCCTGCGCGCATGCGAGGCGCTGCTGCCACCGGCCGCAGGGCGCAAGCCGCGGCGCAAACTGGGCAAGCTGGCGCGCGCCACGGCTGTAGCGCGCGAGGCGGATGTGGAGATGACTTGGCTCGCCGCCCACCGGGAGCACGCCGCGCCGAAGAACCAGCCCGCGATCGACTGGCTCGTGGCGCACGTCACCGAGCGCCGGCAGGGTTGCTGTGCGAAGTTCAGCGCGGAGGTCGACCGCCCCTTCCACAAGGCCGCGATTCGACTGCGAGCGCGGCTGCTGTCGAGGAACGGGCATTGCGCATCAGCCGAAATCCATGCGCCACTCGGGCAAGCCATCGCGAACCTGCTGCTTGCGCAGGCCAATGCGCTCGGGCAGGCGCTGGCAACGGCGACACGCGGTGCGGAGATCGCCGCGGTGCACATCGCGCGCATCGAAGCCAAACGATTGCGCTACTTGCTGGATCCGCTGCGCAACTGCCAGCGGGCCGATTCGACCCAGGTCGTGGCGACACTCCGCGAGCTGCAGGATGTCTTGGGCGACCTGCACGACGCGGTCGCGCTTTGCGATGCCATCGGGGACGCCCTGCCCAAGGCTGCTGCCGCGGAAGCCCGTCGTTTGCATGGAGTTGTGGCAGATGGCGGCACGCAGGCCGCTCTGAAGGCTGGGCGCAAGGACGACCTGATCGCCGGACTGCTCGCTCTCGATGTCGCAGCGCACGAGCGACTCCGAGCGGGTCTCGCGGCGCTGCAACGGGATTGGCCTCAAGACCGGATGGCGGCAATGCTGGGCGCGGTCGCTGAACTTGCCGTCGCCCTTGGCGCCAACGACGCGGAGTCCGACAACGCTCGCGTGGTCGCAACCGACTGACGAGGGCCGTGGCAATGGCGGTATCCGGCGAATGAATGGAAGAATTGTCCTTCTGCTCCTGGCCATGGTCCTGCTCCGGCCAATCGAGGCAAGCGCCACGCCGCAGCGCCCGGACCGGCTGCTCCTGCTCGTCTTTGACCAGATGCGGCCGGACTACATCGATCGCTTTGGTCTCAAGAACTTCCAGAAGCTGCGCACCGAGTCGACCAACTACCCGAACGCCATCGTGGGGCATCTCGGTGCCGAAACCGTTGTGTCGCACCTCGTGCTGTCGTCTGGCAGGCTGCCCAGGGATCTGCCCTGGCAGGATGAGGTTCTCCTGGACAAGCAAGGGCTTCTGGGCGCGCCCGGTGCCTTCTACGCCACGGGCCTGTTGGGGCCGGATCAACTGCTCAAGCTGATGCGAACGCTGCCAAAGGAGTCGCTGCTGCCTTTCCTGGTCAAGCGGCGGCGGCCGGGCCTGGTCGCTGCGGTCGGCGAGAAGGACTACGCCGCGCTCACCTTTGGCACGGGCCAAGCCGACACCGTCGTCACGATGCGAAAAATCCAAGGGAAATGCACGCCGGATGGCATCGCCGTGCCCGCCTACATTGCCACGAAGGACCGCTTCAAGCTGGACTGCTCCAAGGCCTACGGGACCGAGGGATCCTTCTATCCTATGGATGGCGCTCGCTTTGTGCCCGGTGACGACCCGAAGCACCTGGGCGGCGATGCCTGGGTCACGGATGCAGCGATCGAACTCATGGACCACGAAGACTGGTCGGCGCTGCTGCTGACCTTTGGCGGCATCGACAAGATCGGGCACCTTACGGGGGAGGCCGATGGTCCGATGCCTTTGGATTTCAATCCACAATATCACCTCGAAGATGCGCTGCGCATCGCCGACGCGCAGTTGGGGCGGCTGCTGGCGGAACTTGAACGGCGCCATCTTCGGGACCGCACGCTCGTCGTCGTCACGGCGGATCATGGCAGCCAGGCAAACACGCGCTATCTCGGCATGGGCCATTCTGCCAAAGCCATCGCCGGTCCTGCTGCCGGCGACGAGATGCCTGCCTTCTGGATGCGGCACGTGATGGAATCTGGCCACGTTGCCGCGCACTTCCAAGACTCGGCCATTCGCGTCTGGCTGACGGACACGACGCAGAAGAACCGGGATGCCGTCTTGGGCGCTCTCAAGGTCGTGTCGGGAGTGACCGAGATCCACGCGCTCGTGCAGGAGGACGCCGGCTGGCACTATCGGCGTGTGTACGAGGCATTGGACAAGCAACCTGCGGCGTTTCAGGCTTGGGCCAAGGCGACCAG
This sequence comes from uncultured Myxococcales bacterium, assembly GCA_903917305.1. Taxonomy (GTDB): domain Bacteria; phylum Myxococcota_A; class UBA9042; order UBA9042; family UBA9042; genus CAIXAA01. The sequence goes on from CAIXAA010000564.1 coordinate 4,613, forward strand.
CCAACCGCTCGTGGACAGCATGGCGAATGAGGCAGCGCCGACGTTCATCGCGCTGCTCGCCGATGGCGTTGGGTTCGACCTGCTCGGGGACCATGGCGGCGCGCAGGAGAAGGTGCAGCGCATCCCGCTTATCGTATTCGATCCGACGCGAAAGCCGCAGGTTGCCAGCGAGCAGATCGGCCTCTGGCAGGTGCGGGATCTCATCGTGGCGGCCATGGGGCTGGGCGCGACCCGTCGTCACGAAGACGGCACCTTGCCGTGACGGCGTTCTTGCAAAGGTACTCGATAATCTCGGCCGTGCGCCAACATCGGCGCGACCGGTCGGGGCCTCGTGAAGCACGCAAGCAGTCACTTTTTGTTGGGATTCATGCTACTTGGCTGCGCGACGGCAAAGGTCGGCTCGGACGCGGACGCAAAGTCCGCCCCACTTTCGACTGGTGACGTCGTCAGCGACGCTTCGCAAGTCAAGAAAGGTACAACTTTTCCCGCCTGCGACCCCAAGGCGACGACCCAGCGAGTCAGCTTCGTGCACGTCAACGACCTGCACGCCAACTACCAGCTCGGCACGGACGGCATCAGCCCCGTGGCGCGCATCCGCGGCTACCTCGGGCAGGCCAGGCAAGTCAATCCTTTCACGGTGTTCACCGACGGCGGCGACGACTACGAGAAAGGCTCGGTCGCGGACCAACTCTCGCAGGGCAAGTCGACGACCGCCATCGTGCACGCCTTGCAGTTCGACGTGCGTGTCATCGGCAACCACGACTACGCATGGAATGAGCAGACGGTGCTGGAGGATTCGCGCGACCCGTACGCGCAGGTGCTGAGCAGCAACATCCACTACACCGGCAGCGATCCCAAGGGTTTTGGCGCCGTCGACTTCGTCAAGCTGCAGGTCGGGTGCCTGACGGTTGGTTTCGCCGGATTCACCTCGCAGCCGTGGGACTCGACCGACAGCCAGATCGACGCCAACTTCTACCCGACCTTCCCCGCCAACTACGACTTCCTCGCACAGGCCAAGGCGATGGTCGCTGAGCACCGCAAGGAGGTCGATGTCCTCGTGTTCCTTGACCATATCGGCCAGGACGTGGACAAGAACCTCGCAGGGGCAGTGCCCGGCATCGACGCCGTGCTGAGCGCCCACTCGCACACGTTCACGCCTGTGCCTGAATACAATGGGAAATCTGCGCCTGTCGTGCAGTCGGGCGCCTACGCCACCCATGTCGTGCGGCTGGACCTGGATGTCGACCTTGGGACGCGGCAGATCACGCAAGTGGGCTTTGACGCAGCGGATCTCAGCGCGGGCAGCGCGCTACCGGTGGATGCGGACACGCAGGCGTTCGTCGCCAAGACGTTGAAGCAATACGCGCCGCTGGCCGACACGCCGATCGGCTACGTGGCCAATGCGGGGGGCCAGGACGCGGCGGCGGCGCTGGCAGCCCGTGCGTGCGCCCAAGTCCTGCAAGTCGATGCGGCGCTGATCGACACGAGCACGGCCTGGGCGTTCTTCCTGGCAGGCGGCATGACGCAGCAGCAGATGGTCAAGATGTTCACCGTCGAGCGCGAGCCTTCGGGCACGCCCGGCTTCAACTCCGCGTACACGGCTTGGGTCATGGGCTCGGACCTGCAGAAGCTGGCGGCGCTCGACAGCAAGTGGGCGTATGTCGGTCCAAAGACCATCGACCCGACCCAGCCCTATACACTCGCGCTGCAGAAGCGGCCGGCGCTGAACCCGGGCCACATGCCCGCCGGCGTCAAGGTACAGGAGCCCCAGGCAGCGCTCGAGATGTGGCAGGTGCTCGACATGTACGCCCGGCAACGTACGAAAGCTTGCAAGTACATGGACTCGGACGACGCCCTGTCGCCGTGTCCGTAGGCCGGTGGAGAAGAGGCGATGCTGCATTCCTGGATGATTCTGACCTGGTGGCAAAGGCAGCAGCTCTGGCTCGCTACTTGCGGCGCGCTCCTGGCTGCTTGCACGCAGTCGGCCACGCACGCGAATTCGTCGCACACGCCGGATGCCGCGGGCCAGGATGCGCCTGAACATCAGGACATCGCTCCCGATGTGCCCGTGCTGGATTGCGTGCCGCAGCCGCTGCCGGCCGCGCTGGAACAGGTCGGACAACAGAACGGGCGGCGCCTGCTGCCGGGAGGGCGCGCGCTGACGCCTGCCGGCGTGGAGGTCGCGCTGGGCGGCTTTCCGATCGACCTGCGGATGCACCCCACGCTGCCCTTGGCCTACGTCGCCAACACGGGCTACGACAAGCGCAGCATCCAGGTGATCAGCACGCAGACTGGCGCCATCGTTCAGGAAGTGGCGCGCGACGACGCATTCTACGGCATCGCCCTGGCGGCCGACGGCAAGCGCCTGTATGCCTCCGGCGGCTATGCCGCGAAGGTGGACATCTACGACGTCGACGCACAGGGCCAGCTTGCGGCCGCGGCGCAGGTGCCACTGACGCACTATCCGTCCGGCATCGCGCTCTCCGCGGATGGCAAGAAGTTCTGGGTCGGCCAGTTCCAGGCGCCAACGACCGCGACGCCGGGACCCACGGAGCCTGCTGGACGCGACGTGGTCGAGTTCGATGCCCAGACGCTGGCCGTGCTGCGCGTGTTCCACCTGAGCATCGCGCCGTACTCGCTGCTGGAATTGCCCGCGCGGCAGGAACTGTGGGTGTCGGGCATCTCCGCCGACCACCTGGTCGCCGTGAACTTGCAGGATGGCACGCAGTCCGAAGTAGCCGTCGGTATGGGCGCCGTGCAGATGGCAACAAACGCAGATGAATCGCTGCTCTACACCGCCGTCGCCAACCTCGACCTCGTCGTGGCAGTGGACACGGCGAACCGCGCGGTCGTCGGCAGCCAGCGGCTTGGCGAAGCCAGCATCGGCGATGAGCAAGGCCAGCCCCTGCCGGCCATCAGCCCGTCGGGCCTGACGATCCACCCCAAGGTGAGCCTCCTGTTCGTGACCCGCGCCGCCGACAACGCGGTGCAGATCTTGAATGCCAAAGATCTTTCGCCGCTGGGCGCGATCCCGGCCGGCTGGTATCCCAACGCGGTCGCGCTGACGCCGGATGGCTTGCGTCTCGTGGTGCTCAACGGCAAAGGCCTCGGGACGGGCCCAGTGGCGGCCTACGCCCAAAACGAGGAGAGCGGCAAGCAGATGATGAACGGCTCCGTGTCGCTCATCGATTGGTCGGATCTCGATATGCCGAAGATGACTCCACAAGTGCTGGCCAACGTGCGGCGGCCGGACACCGTCTTCCCCTTCCAGTGCGACGCGCCCTTTCCAATTCCGGCCCACCGCGGCGGTGCGACGCCGATCGAGCACATCGTGCTCATCGTCAAGGAAAACAAGACTTACGACAGCCTGCTGGGCGATGTCGGCTCGGGCAACGGCGATCCCAAGCTGGCGATGTACGGCGAGAACGTGACGCCCAACCTGCACGCGCTGGCGCGGCAGTACACCAGCCACGACAACTTCTACGCCGATGCGGAGTCGAGCGTGCAAGGGCACCTCTGGCTGACTTCCTCCTTCGTGAACGACTACATGGAGCGCACCTGGTTCGAGGACTACCGCAACCGCCCTGGCTGGGACAAGGACGCTGTGCTGCCCTTTGGACGCCCCTCGTTCCTGACCTTCTTCACGCACCTGATGGCACACAACATTGATTTCAAGATGTTCGGCGAAGTCGTCGGCGCATTCGACAGCCATGATGGCAATCCGGTGTCGGACCACGTCGACCTGACCTTCCCCGGGCCCTTCTTCAACACGGATATCTCCGACGTGGAAAAGGCCAACCATGTCGCGGATGTGCTCGTGGATCAGGGCGACTTCCCACCGTTTGTCTATGTCCTGCTGCCCAACGACCACACGCACGGCCTGTCGGCCGGCGCACTGACGCCCGAAGCGATGATCAACGACAACGACGTCGGCATGGGCACGCTGGTCGATCGCATCACGCATTCCAAGTACTTCGCCACGACGGCCATCTTCATCGTCGAGGACGATCCGCAGCAGGGCGCCGACCACGTCGACTACCACCGCTCCGTGTGCGTCGTCGTCAGCCCGTACGCCAAGCCCGGCTACGTCAGCCACGTCCACACGTCTTTCCCCAGCCTGTTCCGCAGCTTCGAGCTGATGCTGAACCTGCCGCCGATGAACCGCTACGACGCGCTCGCGACGCCGATGTGGGACGCGTTCCAGCAGACGAGCACGCAGACCGAGTTCGCGCACATTCCGCGCACCATCGCCGACGAGAAGAACAAGGACGGCACGCTGGGTGCCAGGATCTCGCGGCAGATGGACTTTGGCGGACCGGACCGCAACCCGGATCTGGGCGACTTGCTGCGCTGGCACGCGACCGGGCAGGTGCGTCAGGGTTCGCGCATCGCGCGCATCGTGGCGGGTGAGCTGCCGCCGAGCGCGGTGCGGATGCATCCGGGCGAAGACGACGGCGACGACGATCTCTATGACCAGGAAATGGAGCGGTTCCGCAGCTTTCTGGCCGCGCATCCTGACGTGAAGGTCGACAAGCGGCTGCGCGCCAAGGAGGGCTCCAAGTGATGGATCGTGCTCGGAAAGGTTCGCTGGCGGTTGCGCTGGCGCTGGCGCTTGCCGCCTGCGGTTCTGCGGCCAAGACTGCCAGCATCCAACCGGACGCGGGCGTCGATGCGGCGCCGGATGCCGCTCCGGTCGACGTGCGCTCGGACGCCTGCACCTGCGCCACGACCGACGCGTGCTGCGACGGTTGCAAGTCCAAGAACGATGGCAAGAAGTGCGCACCCACCGGCGGCGTCTGGGGCACCTGCGGCGGCGGCACCTGCAGCGCCGTCCCGGGCAGTGTCGAGGAATGGTCGGTCGGCAGCGGCGACGGCGTTGGCGTCCAGGGACTTGCGGCTGGCAGCCACCAGCACGTCGCCGTAGCGTTTGGCGATGCCACGAGCCTGACAGGCTCGGTCTCCTTGTGGGATGCCAAGGCAAAACAAGCGCTTTGGACGCGGCCGGGCTACGCGGCGAGCGTGGCGATGCTGCCGGGTGAGGCGACGCTGCTGGTCGCCGGCACG
>CAIXAA010000565.1 GCA_903917305.1 uncultured Myxococcales bacterium
AAGCGCTTTCTCGCCGGCCGACCGCCCGTACGACGCCGCTCTCAGCACGCCGGTCGGGACGTTCGGGTTGATAATCCGCGACGCGCACACGACGTCGACCCTCGCGGCGGTACGGCGCCGTATCCAGGCGACGGCACCCTATTGCCCCGAGATCGACACGTGGCTCCTCTGCGTGTCGCGAATGCCGCCCGCAGCGGCCGCGTCGGCACGGCAGATGGGACTCGCATGGCTCGACAGCGCCGGCAACGCGGCAATTCGAACGACGAAGCTGCGGGTGCTCGTCACTGGCCGCAAGCCGGCGGCCGTGGTGGAACGCGTCAAGCCGCTGGTTACGGCGCCGGCTGAGAGGCAGGTGGCTGTCGCGCTGCTTGGAGTTGCCCTACCCATGCGTCCCAGCGATCTGGTCCGCGCGACCGACGTCAACCCCGTGCAGGTTCAGCGGTTGCTCGTCGGACTCGAGCAGAACGGCGTCATCGAGCGAGGCCATCGCGGCGCCGTCGTCGACATCGACCGGGCGCGCCTGCTCCGCGAGTTGTATGCGGGGCGCGAGAAGGATGCGTGGCGCTGGCTGCGCGGCCATGTGGCGGGGTTCGACGGCGGTGACCTCCCGAAAGAATTGGCGAAGCGAATCGAACGGGCCGGCCTGGAAACAGACTATGCCGTGACCGGATTGGCAGCAGCGATCCGTCTCACCGGCGCAGGCGAGAACGCTCCCACCGTCGCCGTGTACGTCGCGGCGGACCGCGTCCTCGGGACGTTCAAGGATGAAATCGGCTTTGTCCAAGGGTCCGGCGGGCCCGTCGCCCTCCGCATCAGCCGCGAACGCGCCGTGCATGTCGGCGTTTGCAGGGTCGCCGGCGTTCGGTGCGTGGCGCCATCACAGGCGTACCTCGACATGACCCCGGACGAACTCGATGCGTTCGGAGACCGGGACAAGCTATGCCAGCTGGCCACACAGACTCAGGCTGCGGTCGTTCTTGAAACCACAGGTAGAAACGGAGCCACGCATGACGCGTAGAACGGACAAGCCAGGTCGGGAGCACCTCGCGGCGGTCGCCGTCGCGGTGCGGCCTGCACGACCTGGGCGCGCCGCCAAGGACGCGATCGCCGCAGTCGCGATCTCCATCGACGGCATCGTGACCACGTACCAGCCGGAAGGGCAGAGCCAGGACGGGCTCGATGCCGCACGCAATCATATGGTGGGCTTGGCCTGCGGCGACCGACTCGTCGTCGTTCTGGGCTTGGCCGATGTTGGGGCGGGGCTCTGGCGTGAGCTTGATGTCGTGTTCCCGCGCGTCTTCGATGTCGGTGACTATCTGCGCTTCCTCGGCCTCGCGCCGACTGTGGAAGTCGCCCACCACCTGACGGGCGTCGAGCGACCGACGGCCGTGGGGGCCGGCGACGCTTCCGCCGAGGCCATCGCGATGACTCAGTGCGTGCTCGTGCTCGCGGGGCGCGCGATAGACGACCATCGCTTCACCCAGAACGAGTGGTGCGCGGCCCGACTGCACCCACGACCCGACGCGCCGCACTTCGGGTTCGACCGGCAGCAGGCTCGGCAGATCACGGATGCGCTCGAGGCAAACATGAATGCCGCCGCGTCGAGGCTGCAGTCGTTCCGCTCGCCCGATCCGCCCGCCTCTCGGGGCGCACTGCGCCCACTTCTTCGCAAGCACCCTGACGGCGCGGTCGACGTGCAGAATCCGCACTCGGTGCGCCTGCCACTTTCGGCGGACCAACAGGCGATCGACCGCATGGAAGCGTTGGCGATGCAGGGGTCTGCGGGCAACGCGCGCGATCATCTCTCGCGGCTTCGTGATCGGTCCGGGCCGACCAGCCACCCGTCGACGTACAACGGCGGGACCGCCGCGCTCCTCTGCGATGACCCGCTGGCGGCGGCGTTCGCGGCACGGTGCTCACAGCGGCAAGACGGCGCAGCGGAATCGATTCTGAGCTGCATCCTAGCGCCGAATGCCCCTGATGTTCGAGGCTACTACTTGGCGGAGCGCAGTCGGATTCCCCCGATCCAGCTACGCGCGCTTGAAGCAGCCGGCATCCGTAGTCCAGAGTTTCAGACGCGGTTCATGGTGGTGCACTACCCGAACCTGTCGCTGCTGGTCTTCGCCCAGCTTGCCGGCGAACGGGAACTGGCTAGCTGGCTCTCGCTGGGACGCAGCCCCGAGGCGTGGCTTGCACTGCGGATCCCACGCCAGCCCGACGATGCACCGCTCGTGGAGGCGGTCGCGAAACTCGCGCTGGGGTGCGCCCCCTATGACGAATCGGTCGAACATCTTCACGCGCTGGTCCGGATGGAAGGTCTGCCGGCCGACAGCGCGCTCATCCAGGCGGCGTTCGACGGCTGCCGGCGTGCGCTGCCGCGCCTTCACGCGACGGCCAACGAGTGGTGGACGGCCTTCAAGACGGCAGCCGCAGGACAGTCAAGTGCCGCAGGGGCGTGCCGATTCGAGCCCGCAGCCCCGCTGGAAGGATTCGAACTGCAAGGCGTCTCCTTGCTGCTGCCGTCCGGCAGCGGCATCAACTTCTGGCAGATCGAAGAGCGCGGTGAAGGCTGCACGTGCGTCGTCAACATCGACAGCATCGACGGGGGCGGCTGCACTAGGGTCGCTTTGGATGCGAGCAGCCTTGCGCGACACATCGTCGCGGCCATCGCACGCGACGTCGTGCTGACGCACGCTCGGCTGGCCGATCTCCCCCGTGTCTGGGGCGTCTTCCCGGGCCACCTGGTGCTCGCGGTGGTGGACACCCCATTCGGTCGTTCACAGAAGGACCGGTTGTGGGACGGCGCACGGACAGCCGTCGAGGAGGCGACCAAGGCGCTGCCCGCATCAATGCCCTGGCTCGGGCGGGCGACCATCCCCGTAGAAGCCGATTCGACGCCCAGAACCCGCCTCGGTGAGTGAAAGCCAACTC
>CAIXAA010000566.1 GCA_903917305.1 uncultured Myxococcales bacterium
CGAACCGGAACCCGAACCGGCCTCAGGCTCGGGCTCGGGTTCCGGATACGCGGCCAGCACGACATTGCGACCGATCCCCAAATCCTCAATCGCCACAGCCTGTTCATGGCTGTGCAGCTCGCGGCCGTTCAGGCCGATCGCCATCGCCGCGGCCAACTGCGCCTGACCCAGCAGCGGATCGCGGTCCGCGTCCTGCATCCGCTTGATGGCTGGCACGATCATCTTGGCGGTCTCGGGCCTTGCCTCCGGCTCCACCCAGGTTCCGGCCTGACGGGCGCGGATCTTGTCCTGCAGGCGCAGCAGGCCGCCGTACAAAGCCTCAGGATTCGGCGGACATCCGGGAATGTAGACGTCCACCGGCAAGAACGTGTCGATGCCGGGCACGACCGAGTAGATGTCGCGGTAGAAGTCGCCGGAGATCGCACAAGAGCCCATGGCGATGCACCATTTCGGCTCCGGCATCTGATCCCACAGCTTCTTGACGCGCGGCGCCATCTTCACGGTGATCGTACCGGCGACGACCATCACGTCGCACTGGCGCGGCGTCGCGCGCATGATCGCGCCCATCCGATCCAGGTCGACGCGCGCGGTGGCAACGGCCATCAGCTCGATTCCACAACAGGAAGTCGCCATCGGGAACACGAAGAAGCTGTTCGTGCTCGCCCAGTTCATCAGGCGCTCGAGGCTGCCGACCATGACGTCGAGCCCGGGCACCGACTCGATCATCTCGAGCAAGGGCTGATCGTAGGTCAGACCAGGGGTTAGCGTCGATTTGTCCTTCATTGCCACCGCAACGCTCCTTTGCGCACGGCGTACCACCAGCCGAGCAACAGGACGGCGAGGAACGCGGCCATCTCGACCAGCGCCCAGTAACCGAAGCCGCGGATGTTCAGCGCCCACGGCAGCAGGAAGGCCGCCTCGACGTCGAACACGACAAACACCAATGCAACCAGATAATAGCGCGGGTGGAAACGAATCCACGCGTCGCCGTCGGGCTCTTCGCCGCACTCGTACGTGTCCAGCTTGTCGGGGGGCGTGATCTTGGCGCGAACGCTCAAAATAGCGTTGGCGATCAGCATCGCACTCGAGATGATGCCCGCGAGGATCAGGAACACGACCGCGGGGATCCACTGGTCGGCCATCGCTTGCTTCTCCTGCGGCGCACAGCCGCGGCGGCCGTTCCCGCCGCCATTCGCACGCGGGGGGTCGCTTCGCGCCGCCCGTGTAGCACGGTTGTCAGCGATCGGCAATCTCCGGCGCCCTTCTGGTCCACTGGTCGCGCTGCTGCACGGCGGCCTCCGGCCCACGCCCGGTCTCCTGAACGCGCCGGTCGCGGGCAGGATTCCTGTGGCTCCGCTGCGCACCCGGAGTTGAGTCGGTGCGTTGGCGTCGTCCCGACATCCTGCTAGCCTTCGGCCCGCCGCGCGTGCGGCCCTTTCTGACGGAGACACCATGTTCGCCAGCGACCGTTACCGCGCCTACCCGCAGTTCACCCATGAACACGATCAACTGCGTAAAACTGTTCGCGATTGGGCCACGAAGGAGCTGCACCCGCACGCCGAGGAGTGGGAGAAGGCGCGCTGCTTCCCGAACGAGGTCTTCAAGAAGGCCGGCGACCTCGGCCTGCTCGGCATTCGCATGCCCGAGGAGCTGGGCGGACTTGGCCTGGACTGGTGGTACACCGCCTGCTACGCCGAGGAGCTCGTCAACTGCGGCATGGCCGGCGTGACGATGGGCCTGCTGGTCCAGTCGGACATGGCGACACCGGTCATCAACGAAATCGGCGACAGCTACCACAAGGACAACTTCCTCAAGCCGGCGATTACCGGGCAGGCGATCGCGGCGCTCGGCGTCACGGAGCCCGATGCGGGCAGCGACGTGGCCGGCATCCGCACGACGGCGCGGCGCGACGGCGACGACTACGTCATCAACGGC
>CAIXAA010000567.1 GCA_903917305.1 uncultured Myxococcales bacterium
CAGCGCCAGCGCCGGCCCCAAGGGCAGCAGGCCAAACAGCAGCCAATTCAGCGGGTAGAGCGCGCCGACCTGGCCCTCCGCCAGCAGCGGCACGCCGGTGCCGATGCCGGGCGTCCACAGCGGCAGGTGGCCGTGGCGCAGCGCCAACGCCAGCTCGTGCTTCAACGGCAGGTTCAGGTGCAGGAAATCGCTGCAGAAGATGTCGTTGGCCGCCGGCAGCTCGCCCAGGCTCGCAAGACCGGGAAACCACAGCACAAGCGCCGGCAGCAGTCCCAAGATCCACGCGTTGCGGCGCAGGTGCGTCATGGCGCCGGTCGTCCCATCACGACCTCGCCGCGCAAGGTCGCGTCGACGGCGGTCAGCCATGCGCGAAAGGCTGGATATTCCTGCGGAAGCACGCGGCGCGCATCGGAGGTGAACAGCGTCTCCAGCTCCACCGTGCCATCCGGCGCCCGGCGCGCGTCGAGCGTGAATTCCCCATGCAGCCAGGGCACATTGGCCGGCGGCGGCAGGCGCACGAAGGCCAGGCCCGGCGGGGCGTGCAGCCGCACCAGCGTCACCTCGCGAAACGGATGCTGCAGCACCAGATCCCAGGTGCGCGTCGTCAGCGGCGTCAGGGATTGCGCGTAAGCCTGCGGGGTTCGCAGCGGCGCCCAGCCCAGGCCGCCGCCTTGCTGCCGCGCCAGCTGCGGCACGCGCGCCTGCAGGTGCACCTCCAGCACGTCGCCGGGCGGATCGATGCCGGCGACCTGCACGTCCGTGACCGCGATGCCGGGGAAGCGCGAGGCGTAATCCTGCTCCAGCCGCTCCTTGCGCGTCTCGGCGGTGAACAGCCGCGCCCGCACCTCCGCCGCCGGCAGTCCATGGATCCGCAGCGAGACCTTCATCAGCGCCGCGCCGTCCGGCAGCAAGGTCAGGTCGATCTCCTCGCGGTGCTCGTGCTTCTCGGCCGGCTGGGTCGGCAGCGTCTGCAGGCCCGGATGCGGCGTGTCCACGGCCGAACGCGGCGTCGGGATGCGCAGCGCCATGCCGCCCGTGTCGCCGTCCGGCAGCTCGAGCGGCGCGTGGTGCTGCGCCGTCGCATCCAGCCACCAATCCAGCTCCGGCACGTAGGCGATCGCATGGTTGAACACGCCGAGCGAGGCGATGCCGTCGTGCAGCCGGCCTTCGTCCACCGTGCGCACCAGCGCCAGCTGCGCCTCGACGCCGACCTCCGCGCACAGCGCCACGACCAGCGCCGCCTTGTCCTTGCAGTCGCCGAACTGCCGCTGGACGATGTCGCGCACCGCGTGGGGCTTGAGGCTGTGAATCCCAAACTCCAGGCCGACATAGCGCACCTGCTGCGTCGCGTAGGCATAGATGGCGCGCACCTTCTGCTCGGTCGTCGTGGCGTGCGCGGTCAGGCGCTGGGCCAGCTCGCGCACGGCCGGATCCGCACCGCGCGCCGGCAGCGCTTCGGCCATCAGGCCGCTGTACCAGCGCGCCGCCGCCTGCCAGTTGGCAAACGACGACAGGTGCAGGTAGGGCACGACATCGGTGCTCCCCGGCATGTTCTCTTCGCTTTTGGCCGCCGGCAGCGGGCCGAGGTGCAGGTGCCACTCGTCCCACGGCCCGGCATCGTCGCGATCGCTGCCGGTGCGCGGCAGGCTGTGGCGCGTCATCTGCGTGCCCGCCACGCCGTGCGAGGGCTGCGCGTCGCGCTTCGGCCCGTCCGCCACTTCGTAGAAGAACGGCATGTGCTCAGGTACTTGCACCACGACTTCGCTCTCGCGCACCGGATGCTCGTCGCCCAGCTGCAGCAGCTCCCCGAAGACCAGCCCGAACGGCGTCGGCGCGAGATCGCGCACCACGTACTCGACCACGACCGCGTCGCCCGCCTTCAAGCCTTTGAAGCCAAGCGTGATTCGCTCGATGTCGTAGTACATGCCCGACGCGTCCTCGCCGAGCTGGTCGACCTCCTGGCTCGCCGTGCGCTCGATGTGCCCGTCCTGCCTCACGATCACCGCTTGCAGCACCTCCGCGCGCGACAGGGTGGGCGCGTACTCGATCTCGACATCGTGCTTGGGATCGCCGCCCTTGCCGACGTACAGCACCTCCGCGTCATAGCGCGCCTGCTGACCGTTGCCGACCACCTGCAGCACGGTCTGGCGCAGCCGCGTCTCGAGCGGCTCCTTGCGCGGCTGGCCCAGCTCCGCCTTGACCAGCGCGACCAGGTCCTTGCGGTGCAGCGAGAAGAAATCCCCATCGGGCCTCAGCAGTTGCAGCCGGGTCCTCAGCTCCGCCTTGGACGGCGACAGCGCGACGGCCTCGCGCAGGATGGCCAGCGCCTTTTGCGGATCGCCCATGCGCGCAGCACAGCGCCCGGCAAGCTCCAGCGCGTTGGTGCGCCGCAGGTGCGCCGGCAGCCGCGCCAGCGCCGCCAGCGCGCGCTGCGGCTGCTCCTCGGCGAGCCAGTACTGCGCCATCACCTCCGGCGCGCGGTCATGCGCGGGGAAACGCTGGGCAATCTCCGCCGCCTCCAGCTCCGCGCCGGCCAGATCGCCCGCCTGCACCTGCGCTTGCAGCAGGGCCATGTGGCGCTCCAGGCGGCCGGGCTCCAGGCGCAGCAGCTCGGCCTGCAGCTGCGCCGCCAGCGCCAGCCGGTCGTGGGCCGTCGCCTCGCGCACCTGCGCCGCCAGCAATTCCGGGGAGTTTGGCCAGCGCGCCGCGCACGTGCGCAGCAGCTCCGCCGCCGCCAGATCGGCGCCCAGCCGTGTCCACAGGTCCACGCGCACCACGCACGCGCGAATGCTGTCCTCTTCCGGGGGCTTGTGCGTGCGCTGCGCGAACTCGTCCCACAGCCGGTGCGCCGCCGCCGTCTTGCCCATCTCGTCCAGGGTCACGGCCTGCGCGACCATCAGCTCCGCGCTGTCCGGCAGCAGCGTGAGCCACTGGCGCAGGCGGTCGATGCGATCGCCCAGCTCCCCCGCGAGCAGCGCGTGGCCCAGCGCGACGTCGGGCGTGGCCGGCAGCTCCTCGGGCAGCGCGGCCAGCAACCGTTCGGTCAGCGCGTCCGGCAGCGGCCAGCCGTGCCACGCCAGTGCCACCAGCGCCGGCAGCGGCGAAGGCCGCGGCAGCTTCCTGTCCTCCCGCCACAGCAGATCGGCGGCGCGATCGTCCGGCACGGCGGGCGTCACCAGCGCGGGCAGCGGCGCCGGCAGGGGCTCTGGCGCGGCGAACGCGGCCTGGCTCTCGACCTCCAGCGGCTCGCCATGCGCGCCTTGCAGCATGATCGACAGCGGCAGCGCGCCGCCGTCGGGCGCGAGCTTGATCAGCAGCCGCTGCCAGCCCGGCCGCAGAACCACTGGCGCGACAGCGACTTCCGGCAGCGGCGGCACATCCGCCGCCAGGCCGTAGAGCGCCGGCCGCCCCGGCGCGTCCAGCACCCGCACGCCGTCCAGCCACGCGCGCGCCGCGCCCTCCACGCCCAGGCGAAGCTGCGCCGGCCCAGGATGCTGCGTGCGAATCCAGGCTTGCACGTAGACGATCGCGTCGTCCGGCCGATCGACCAGCTCCTCCAGCGCCAGACGCTCCGTCCCCGCCGCGAACCCCTGCGGCAGCGGCTGCCACGCCACTTCGCCGCCGCGCCCCGGCCAGTGCGCCTGCGGCTGCTTGCCTTGCAGGTTCATGGCTTCGCGCTCGACCTCGCCCGGCCGCGCGTAGGCCGAGCCGTGCTCCGCGCCAAACGGACCCAGCCACGCCAGCTGCGCCACGGCGCCCGGCTGCGGCGGCAGGTGCGCCAGCAGGTCCAGGCGGCCAGCACGCCAGGCCGCGGTCTCCAGCAGCGAGCGCAGCACCGCACCGGCCGGACTGCGCGCCGCCTGCACCTTCCTGGCCCAGCGCTGCTGCACCGGCGCCAGCGCCAGCGCCAGCAGCGAAGGCGGCAGGGCGCCAAAAGTCCGAGCCACCGCCAGGACATCGGCCATCGCCGCCGGCTGGCCGACGTGCGCGGCGAGGTGCTGCAGCGCGGCGCTCAACTGCCGATCTTCCAAGCTCGGCGCAGGCGTGGTCGGCCGCGCCGGGAGCGGCAGCAGCAGGAGCGCGGCGGTGATGGTCAGCAAGGCGCCGCGGCGCATCGGTTCTCTCCGGTCTCGGGGCCTGGCCCGCTGCGACGATACACGCACGCAGCCCACCGTCAACGCTTCGGGTCATTGCCAGACCGGCGCGGCGCGCTACCATGTACGGCACCACAGCCACGCTGCCCTTCACTCCGTCTCCAGGAAGGCCATGACCCGTCACCTCTTCGTCGTCGATCCGCTCGGTCCCATCGACATCACCAAGGACTCGTCGTTCGCCCTGATGTGTGCTGCGCAGGCGCGCGGCCACGAGGTGCACGCGTGCGACACCGACGGCCTGTCCGCCGTGGCGGACCAGGCCTTCGCCCACTGCCGCGCCGTGAAGGTGCAGCGCGTCCAAGGCCAGCACGTGCGCGAGGACGCGCCGCAGACCCTGCACCTGGGCCACTTCGACGTCGTGTGGATGCGCAAGGATCCGCCCTTCGACATGCAGTACATCGCCGCGACGTACGTGCTGGATCTGGCGCCGCCGGGCACACGCGTGCTCAGCCGGCCGGATTCGCTGCGCTCCTGGAACGAGAAGACCAGCCTGCTGCGCTTCCCCGACTGCGCGCCGCCCAGCCTGCTGACGCGCGACATGGCGCGGATCCGCCGCTTCCAGGCCGAGGTCGGCGGCTCCGTGGTCGTCAAGCCGCTGGGCTACTCGGGTGGCACGGGCATCGTCGCGCTGCACCCGGGCGACCTGAACACGCGCTCCCTGTTGGAGATGTCGACCCGCAACGGCAAGGAATTCGTGATTGTGCAGCAGTACCTGCCGGCCGTCGTCCAAGGCGACAAGCGCGTCATCCTCATCGATGGCGTGGCGCGCGCGGGCCTGTTGCGCATCCCGCCGCCGGATGACCTGCGCGGCAACATCCACATCGGCGCCACGGTGCAGCTGGCGCCGCTGACCGCGCGCGAGCAGGAGATCTGCGAGCGCATCGGCCCGGCGCTGCGCGAAGCCGGGCACGTGTTCGTCGGCATCGACCTGATTGGCGAGAAGCTGACCGAGATCAACGTGACCAGTCCGACCGGCATCCAGGAGATCCGCGAACTGGGCGGACCGGATCTGGCGGAGGAATTGCTGGACGCCGCGGTCTGCTAAGAGAATCCTCAGACGCCCCAATTGCGGCCAAGCCGCACTAGCCCTTGCCCCAACCCGCCCGCATTTGCGCCACAATCGCGTCCGCGGTCTGCACGATCGCTTCGTCGCTGGTCAGCCGTGGCTTCCAGCCCAGGCGCGTCAGCTTGCCCGTGTCGAGCCGCACCTTGGGCACATCGCCGGTCCAGCCGCGCGAACCGCCGGTGAAGGCAAACTCCACGTTCGACAAACCCATCGTCGCCACCGTCACTTCCGCAATGGTGCGCACCGAGGTCCAGTCCTCCACCGCGAGGTTGAAGCAGTTCACCCGGTCCTGCGCGTGCTGGAAGCCGAACGCCATGCCATCGATGCAGTCCTCGACGTAGACATAGGGCTTGGTCTGCGTGCCGTCGCCGAGAATCTCCAGGCGTCTCGGGTCCTTGAGCAGCTTCTTGACGAAGTCGAAGCTCACGCCGTGCGTGGGATTGGGGCCGACGATGTTGCCGAAGCGGTAGATCCACGCCTGCATGTCATAGTTGAAGCAGAACGCGGAGATGAGCGCCTCGCAAGCCAGCTTGGAGGCGGCGTAGAGCGAGATCGGCCACAGCGGTCCGTAGTCCTCCGGCGTCGGCAGCATCAGCGGCTCGCCGTAGACCGCGCCGCTGCTGGAGAAGACGATGCGCTTCACGTCGTGTTTGCGCATGGACTCCAAGATGTTGTACGTGACGAGCGTGCCGCCCTTCAAGTCGAAGTCCGTGTACGTCGTGCCAAAGCTGATGTCGCTGTTGGCGGCGAGGTGCCACACGAGGTCGGGCTTGTGGGTGGTGAACAGTTCGTCCACCTTCGGCAGATCGAGCAGGTCCAACTTCCAGAACGTGTACTGCGGGTTGCCCAGGAACGGCCGGATGTGCGCCCGCGTGCCCAACTGCAGGTTGTCGACCGCCACCACCTCGTGCCCCGCGCCCAAGAGCCGCGGTGTCAGGTTCGAAGCGATGAAGCCGGCGCCGCCGGTGACGAGGATGCGCATGGTCAGTCCCAACTTGCGGCGCGAGCCCGGGCGAGGTCGGCCGGGTTGCCGATATCAAAGAAGTCGCGGTCCAATACTTCTGCTTCCAGGCTGCCTTGGCGAGCCAGCCGGTCGTAGACCTCCGCCTCGAAGGAGCAAGGACCCGGCGGCAGCAACGCCACGGCAGCGGCGCCAAACACGCCAAAGCCGGCGTCGACATACGGCAACGCGGCCGCTACGTCACCTTTTCGGTACGTGGCCACGCGGCCGCGGGCGTCCAAGCCGACATTGCCGCAGGCGATCGTCGTCATGCCGGCGGTGTCGTAGGGGTAGACGGCGAGGCAGTGGCCAGCGTGGCGCGCGCAGAAGGCCGCGTAATCCATGCGCCGCAGCACATCGCCGAACAGCAGCAGGAACTGCGGCGCCAGCAGATCGCGCGCCAGGCGCACCGCGCCGCCCGTGCCCAGCGGCTGCGGCTCGCGGCTGTAGCGGATCCGCGCGGAAAACGCAGTGCCATCGCCGAAGTGGCGCTCGATCACCTCGGCGTGGTGGCCGGTCAGCAGCACGATGTCGCGGATGCCCTGGCGCGCCAACATGCGCACCATGTGTTCGAGGAAGGGCTTGCCGCCGACGTCGACCATCGGCTTGGGCAGCCCATGTGCCAGCGCGCCGAGCCGCGTGCCCAAACCACCTGCCAGAATCACTGCTTGCATTCACACCTTGTCCGGCTTCACGCCGCGCAGCCCGAGGATGCGCTTGAACGTCCACACCGTGCTCTGCCAGCGGTTCAGCGTGGTCTGGCCGACGCGCTCGCGGTAGTCGATGCCGATGTCCTTGACGCGAAAGCCTTTCCGGTACGGCAGGATCAGCAGCTCCACCGGCAGCGCCGGCCCGTCCGGGTTCCACTGCAGCTGGTCGAGCATCGTCTTGCGGTACGCGCGCATCCCGCTGTGCACGTCCATGGTCTTGAGGCCGTGCACCGCATACGTCGCACCGGCAAACACCAGGTTGGCCGCATAGTTGGCCATCGGCATCGCCTTCGGGCGCCGGTTCAGCCGCGAGGCATTCACCAGATCGTAGCCTTGTTCAATCCAGCGCAACATCTCGGGAATCGCCTCGGTGGGGTACGTGTCGTCGCAATCCAGCGTCACGACTACGTCGCCCTGCGCCGAGCGCAGCGCGCGGTCCATCGCCCGGCCGTAGCCCTGCGGCGGAAACTGGCGCACCACCTCCACGCCAAGACTGGCGGCAATCTCAGGTGTTTTGTCCTTGGACGAATCGACGATGAGGATGCCCGCCTCCGGCACCGCGCGTCGGATGTCCGCGATCACCTTGGCGATCGCGCCCTCCTCGTTCATCGTGATCATCGCGACGGTGACCTTCATGCCGCTCCCCTTCATGGCGCTCCTTGGCCGCCGAGCCGCTGCCCGAGCGCGCGCGCCCTGGCGATGCAGACGTCCGCGTTGATGTAGTCGAACTCCGCGAAACGCCCCAGCAAGTGCAGACCGGTGCCGGCGACGATCTCGCGCATCTCCGCGACATTCGTGGCGTAATCCAAGTCGGAGATCGGATAGCCGTACGGGTAGCGGATGACCTTCTGGTAGACGAGGTCCTCGCGGCGCAAAAGGCCCAGCTTCTCGACACCTGCGAGCACGTCTTCGCGGATGGCGTCGTCGGAGCGCGCCCAGAGCTCGCTGTCCGGCGCCGCCGTGACCTCCGCGACCAGCGCCGCGTGACCCGGCGGCACGCAGTGCTCCGAGAACGACCCGGGAAATGACACCCGGTGAAAGATCACATCCGGATCAGGCACATAGATGGCCGTCGTGTCATCGCGACTGCCGCGCCAGCCCAGCAGCACGTTCGCCAGGCCGTTGTAGCGCAGCCTTCCCAGCGCGGCGTCGAGGTCCTGCGGACGATCCGGCCAGATCTTGGCGAGTTCGTGGCTCGGCAGCGTCGAGACCAGCGTCGCGTAGCGGCGCACGTCGCCCGCCTTGGACGTCACGCGCCACAGCTGGCCTTCCTTGGCGACTTCCGCAACCTCGAAGCCCAGTTGCACGCGCTCCTGGCAGCGATCGGCAAACGCCTTCACCAGCGCCTCGATGCCGCCGCGCTTGGGGTAGTAGAAGTGCAGCTGGTGCAGGTAGCCTTCAGTCTCGATGCCAATCGCGGACTTGAGCACGTCCTCCATCGGCGGGCGCGGGATGCGCGCGGCCCAATCGAGGCTGGTCAGCTTCGGATCCCACTTCCAGATCTTGTGGTTGTAGGGCAGCAGGTACTTGTCCGCGATGCCCTCGCCAAAGATGCAGTACGCCCACTCCGCCAGGTTCTGCGGCGGTCCCTCGTGCGGGTTCTTGAGGTAGCCCAGCAGGCACTCGTAGAGGTCCTGCTTGTCGAGCACGTGCAAACCGTTTTCAAACGGGTACTTGACGTAGCGGTCCTTGAACCAGATGCGGTTCTGGCGCTTTTTCTGGTGCACGTTCTCGCCGAGCACCTCGACGATATACGCCAATGTTTCCTTGTCCTTGGAGAACAGGATGTGCGGCCCGGTGGCGTCGAACAGGAAGCCATCCTCGGCGACTGTCTCGCACAGACCCGCGCAACGGTTGGATTTCTCGAGGACCTCGCAGCGCGCGCCCAGCTCCACCGCCAGCGCGAGGCCGGAGATGCCGCCACCCAGGATGCCAATCATGGTGCGACACCTGTGCTTGTCGACGACGGCACGCTTGCGAAGGACTGCATCAGCGCGCCGGAGCCCCACTGCGCAATCCCCTTGGCGCCCTCGGGTTCGTTGGTGTAGTGCAGGCGCGGCATGCCGCGCTCCGCCATGAACTGCTCCAGTTTCGCGTGGTTGCGATAGCAGTACAGCATCAGGAAGCCG
>CAIXAA010000568.1 GCA_903917305.1 uncultured Myxococcales bacterium
CCAGCGTGTCGGGCGCCAGATCGTGCGCATCTTCCCGCTGCCGGCGCCGACGGAAGCGGAGGAAAGTGCCGGCCTTGCCTGCCCGCGCATCAGCGAGCGCGCCATCCTGGACAAGAGCGAGTTCCAATCGCAGGACGTCTTCACGCGCCGCGGCGCCAACAAGGCGCGCACCAAGATTCGTACCTTCCTGAGATCGCTGGGCTATGGCAACCCGCGCATCGAGATCAGCCACGACACGGAAGAGGAAGCCGTCGTGCTCGACGTGCGGCCCGGGCGCTGCAACCTCGTGCGCATCTTCGTGCGCGAGGAGGCGGGCGCGCAGACCAAGAGCGGGTATTCGCTGTCGACCGACGAAGCGCTCATCGCCGCGCTGCCCTTTGCCGAGAGCGGCCTGTACGACTTCGACGAAGCCGACCGCGGCCGCGCGGACCTCGCCGTCGTCATGGAGAACCGCGGGTATTTGTTCGCAGACGTCCAGCTCGACTTTCGCCCGGTGCCCAAGAACCTGGGCAGCCAGGTCGAGACCGCCATCACCTACTACGTCACCACGGGCTTCATCAGCCAGGTGCGCGGCATCTCCTTCCCCGGCGCGCACCACTTCGACGCCGGCCAGATCTCCGCGGTCATGTCCAGCAAACCATATGACTTCTTTGACGTCGGCGGCTATGCGCAGATCGACCAACTGCTCAGCGACCTGGACGCCGTGCGGCAGTTCTACCGCAATGCCGGCTTCTACGGCTTTCGCTTCGACATCGGCTTGCCCGAGACGCCGACGCCGACCACGCCTTCGGAGCGCACGCGCGAGCAGGTCGGCGGCGCCACGGTCTTCGAATACCGCTATCCCGGCAAGGGCTTCCAGATTCGGCGGCCCCAAGGCGAGAACTTCATCTACATCGACATTCCCATCTCCGAAGGCGAGGAGTCGCGGCTGCGCGAGGTGCGCATCGAAGGCGCCGCCCAGGTCGCGCCGCGCGTGGTGCAGCACCTGCTGGGGCTGCGCAAAGGCGACGTGTTGTCGTTCGACATGCTGCAGAAGGCCGTGCGCCATGTCGAGGAACACTATCGCAATACAGGCTTTTTCCGGATGCAGATGGAGACGCGCTGCGCCAGCCACGCGCCCGATCGGCCCGAGGCGCCGTGCAGCGCCGAGAACATGCTGGCGCGCGACATCGACCTGCACATCGTGCTGAGCGAAGGCGAGCGCGTCGACGTCGGCGAGGTGTTCGTCGCCGGCAACTTCAAGACGCAGAGCGAGGTCGTGCTGCGCGACATGCCCAAGCCCGGCGTGCCGTTTTCGGCCGAGGCGCTGTTCGAGTCGCAGCGAAGGCTGCGAAACCTTGGCGTGTTCTCGCAGGTGGCGTTCCAGTACATCGGCGAGGACGAGAAGCCGCCGCGCTCGCGCCTGGCGATCCTGGTGCAAGTCGCTGAAGCGCAAAGTCAATTCGCCGACTACGCCATCGGCTTCCAGACCATCAACGGCGCGCGCAGCGACACGGGCGCGGTCGGCCAATCCAACGGCGGCGTCGACGCGCTCGACCACCTGACATCGGCGACGGATCGGCTGTCGAGCGGTTTTGGCCAGGCGGTCGGCCTGACGCTGCCGAACCTGCTGATGACCGCGGAAGCCGCCTACTCCGACCGCAACTTCCTGTCTTCCGCCAAGGAGTTGCGCCTACCCCTCAAGGTCGGCCTGTCGTTCGAGGGCTTCTCCGGCAGGTCGCTGCGCGGCCTGTGGATCCTGCCGTCCTACTACGACACGCGCCTGCTGGGCAGCGACTTCGCCTTGCGCGCCATCTTCCCGTACTACCGCCGCGACTACGCCACCCAGGCCATCGACGAAGACCGCACCGGCCTGTTTCTCGAAGTCACGCGCCGCTTTGGCAAGATCGCCGCCGCCATCGCCACGGACACCGGCTTCGTGCGCTCGCGCACGCCGACGTTGGTCAACCCCGAGACGAACCTGCAGGACGCGGATCCCGGCAAGAACACGGTCGTCGTGCCGTTCACCACCGGCCAGGGCTTCTGCAGCGCCGGCAGCCTGACGTGCGGCTTTGTCCCGCAATTCCAGGTCATTCCGCGGCTCACCTGGGACAACCAGAACGCGCCGCTCAACCCGACGCGCGGCTGGTTCCTCGATGCGCGCCTGCCGTACATCCAGACGCGGATCAACGATACGTATGCGCAATACTTGAAGTATGAGGGAACGGGCAAGCTGTTCATCCCGGTCGGACCGCACCTGACGCTGGCGGGCATCCTGCACGCGGGCGGCGGCTTCTCGCTGTCCGGCGTCGAGGCGCTGCCGCAAACCGAGCGCTTCCGCTTGGGCGGCAACCACTTCCTGCGCGGCTTCCTGGACGACGGCATCCGCCAGTACGGCTCCGACGGCAGGTTGCGCGCCCTGGACACCAACAAGAACCCGTGCACCAGCGGGGCCACCTGCAACTCGGTCAGCGGCGACGGCAACATCATCGTCAACGGCTCGTGGGAGCTGCGCTTTCCCATCGCGCGCGACAGCGGCCTGTGGGGCGCGGCGTTCTGGGACTACGGCGGCATCGCCGAGAGCTCCTGGTCGCAGCTCAGCACCGGCTCCATCCGCCACGGCGTCGGCGTCGGCATGCGCTTCCTGGTCGCCGGCCAGATCCCCGCGCGCCTCGACTACGGCTTCGCCATCGACCGCCGCTGCCGCGAGCTGGTGGGCGGCGCCTGCTCCGCCTACGACGAGTTCGGCCGCCTGCACCTGGCGCTTCTCT
This sequence comes from uncultured Myxococcales bacterium, assembly GCA_903917305.1. Classification (GTDB taxonomy): domain Bacteria; phylum Myxococcota_A; class UBA9042; order UBA9042; family UBA9042; genus CAIXAA01. Next base: position 2,751 of record CAIXAA010000568.1, read on the forward strand.
ACAGTTTCTAGGGCCTTGCAGCACGACCTGCCGGCGGATCCAGCAGCAGCTCGACCAGCGTCTCGCCATCGCGCGCCAGCGCCACGACGCGCCAGGTGTTCGCCGCCATCGCCAGGCGCCGCAAGCGCGCCACATCCGCGGTCTGCAGCGACGCGTCCAGCACGATCACCAGCCGGTTGGCCGCCAGGCCGCTGCGCGTCGCCCACTGCGCCATGCCCCAGCGCAGCAGCTCGGTCACGGCGGCGTCGTCGCTGATTTTCTCGGTCGGAACGCTGTGTTCGAGCATGTGCAGGCCAGCGCGATCCACCACCAGCAGGAGCTGGTGCGCCGCATCGAACTCCGGCAGGCGCCGGTAGGGCAGCGTGGCCATGCCCGGCAGCAGGTCGCTCGACTTGCGCTGCGCCAGCGCGAGGTGCAGCTGCCCCTCCAGGCTGGCCGCCGGACCTTTGGGCGGCTCTGGCGCGCGCACCGGCGCAGCGGCGGGAGGCTCGCCCTGGCAGCCGCGCGCGCAGCCGCTGGCGCTGGCGACAAGGAGGCAGATCGACAAGAAGAAACGGAAATCAGGCGATGTCATGGGCGATCCACGGGAAGTTCAGGGCGCCTTGGCCAGCCAGGCGAAAGCCATCGGCGCGGGGAAGGTGACGGGCAGCGGCGGCAGGAAGGGCTGCACGCCAAAGCCGCGGCAAGAGCCGCTGTGTTGCGAGCACTTGGGGTCGACGCCCTCCGCCACCGTGCCGCCGCAGGCGACGAGCTGCAGGGGCTGGCCGTCGGCGACGCGGTACCACGCGCCGTTGTAGACGAACGCGTAGCCGTAGCCGCTGGTGGAGTCGCCGTCCGCGTAGTACCCGGCGACGACGGGCGTGGCGCAGCTCGCGTCGGAGACGCCCAGGCGCGGCGTGATGACCTTGCCGGTGGACATCTGCAGGCCAAAGAACACGCCAGCTTTGGGCGAGTAGACGATGGCGCCGTCGCGCAGCACGTCCGGAGTGCCGCCGGTGCCCAGCGCCGCGTGGCCGCGCTGCACGAGGACGCCGACCGGTTGGCCCGCCGCGTCGACGATCCACAAGCCGCCGCCGACCGGCGCGCTGGTGGACGTGGCAATGTCCTGCGGGTTCTTGCCGTCCTGGGCCGCGGCAGCGTCGCCAGCCCCCGTGACGCCGGCATCCGGAGCGGCCGCGGCAGCGTCCAGGGCGATCGGTTCGACCGCCGCGGCGGGCGTGCGGCGCGAACAGCCGGACGCGGCAGCGCAAGCCAACAAGAGCGCAAGAATCAGGGGGAAGCGCATCAGGGTGCCGTCTCCTTGCCGGCCGCGGCGTGCTCGCCCAGCCATGCGGCGCGCAGCGCGGCCGTCGCCTCTTGCGGTCGCGACCGGGCTGCCGTCTCGACCTTGCTCAACCATTCAGGGGCATTTCCATCGCGCGCCGTGCGCCGCGCCGCCTCCAGCCAGGCCTGCATCTCGGCGTGCAGCGCCGCAGCGCCTTGCCGGCCGAGGCGCTCCATCTGCTCCTCGACGAAATCGCGCGCAAACGCTTCGTGCTCCACCGCCAGCTCGGCCTCGCGCTGCAGCAGCTTCTGCGCCGCCTGCGCCCTCTCCTGCTGGACCGTCAACCCTTCGGGGCGCTTGGGCTTTTCCGGCGGCGGCGGCAGCCGCTCGGCGGGCCGATCGCCCACCTGCCACAGCCGGCTCAGGCCGCCGTGCCGACCCTCGCGCGGCGCATGGGCACCCACCCACTGCTCCAACGCTTGCAGCGTCTTCTCGTCCAGGTAGCCGTGCGCCGTCAGCCCCGCTTCCTTCTGGAAGCGCATCAGCGCCAGGCGCGTCTCGCCCTTGAGCACGCCGTCGACCGGCAGCTTCATGCCCAGCGCGACGTTGAGCGCCGCCTGCACCCACTTCTCCAGCATCAGCACGCCTTCGGGCAGCTGCGGCTTCAAGGCGCCCGGCGGCACGACACCGGCGAGCGCGGTCGAGGGTTTGCCGACCTGGGCCTTGGCCAGCTCGGCCGCCAGAAGCGCGCGGCGGGGACGCTGGAGACCTGGCGTGGCGGGCATGGCGAACTCCGTGTGCCGCTCCAGGATAGCGGCACGCCTGCGCAAACGCTACATCGACTGCGGCGGCACCGCGAGCGCCGGTGCGCCGCCCAGGAAGCGATCCAGGATGCGCGCCGCCGCCACCGCGTCGACCTCGCGCCGCCGCCGCGCCGCGCGCATGCCCAGCGCCCGCAGCTCCGCATGCGCCTCGACCGTCGTGTCCGCCTCGTCGACCAGGCCCACCGGATGCGGCCACACGTCGGCCAGCGCCTGCGCAAACTGCCGCGCCAGGTGCGCGGTGCCCAGCCCGTCCGGGCTTTCGGGCGGCACGCCGAGCACGACCGAGGCGACCTGGCCGCGCTCGAAGATCTCCAGCAATTTCGCGATATCCCGCTTGGTGCCGAGCCTGGCGATCACGCTGTGCGGCAGCGCCATCTCCTGGCCCGGATCGGTCCACGCCAGGCCCAGGCGCGCTCGCCCGAGATCGATGGCGGCGATGCGGCCGGTCGGCGCCTGGTTGTGAAACATCACGCGATCCTCCGACGTTCCATTGGCGCGCGGCACGCCGTGCGCTACGATGCACGCCAAGTCCGCGGAGGTCCAGTCCATGCCCGCTCCCGTCACCGTCTACCGCACCCGCGTCTGCCCGTACTGCGTCCAGGCGGCCCGGCTGCTGGACAAACGCGGCATCGCCTACGAGGAGATCTACCTCGACGACAAGCCCCTGGAGCGCGCAGCCTTGCAAGAACGCACACAATTCCGCACCGTCCCTCAGATTTTCGTCGGCAAGCACTTCGTCGGCGGCTTCACGGATCTGGCGGCGATCGACCACAGCGGGGAACTGCAACGCCTGCTCGCCCAGGCCGAGCCATGATCGCGCTGCGTGGCGCGTGTGCCGCGCTTGTGCTGCTCGCTTGCCTGTGCGGGTGCGGCGCCACGTCGGCCAGCCGCGGTCCGGCGCTGCGCGAATCGGTGAAGGACTTCGCCGAACACATGCGCTGGGGCCGCATCGAGCGCGCCGCGGAGCACGTGCCGGAAGCCACGAAGATGCAGTTCATCCGGCAAAAACGCAGCGCGCAACTGCAGGTGCAGATCCACGAGTACGACGTGAAAGCCGTGCAGTACGCCGCCGGCGCGGAGCAGGCGCGCGTGCTGATCGTCGCGGTGTGGAGCCGGCAGACCGATCCCGTCACGCACGAGGACATGTTCGAGCAGGACTGGCGCTGGCAGGACAACCACTGGGTGATGGCCAAGCAGGTCGAAGTCAAGCCGGCGGAGCAGGCAGTGCAGCCCAGCGACGCACTTTGACGCTGCCACGATCGCCATTTTCGCGGGTGCTGCTAGACTCCGCCCCGGCCGCGGTGGTGCGGCCCCGAAGGACAGAGGCGCTGTGCAACCGGTTGTCGTTCAGAAGTACGGCGGCTCTTCCGTCGCCGATGTCGAGCGGATCCTCAAGGTCGCGGACCGCATCGTCGCCACGCGCAACGCCGGGCGCCGCGTCGTCGCCGTGGTCTCCGCCATGGGCAAGACCACCGACGGCCTGGTGAAACTGGCGCATGAAGTGTGCGACACGCCGGATCGGCGCGAGCTCGACATGCTGCTGACGGCGGGCGAGCGCATCTCCATGTCCTTGCTGGCGATGGCCGTGCGCGCCCGCGGCTTGCCAGCGACGTCGCTGACGGGATCGCAGTGCGGCATCCTGACCAATGATGCCCCCGGCGGCGCGCGCGTCGTCGAAGTGCGGCCGTACCGGGTGCAGGACGCGCTCGACCAAGGCCACGTCGTCATCGTCGCGGGCTTCCAGGGCGTCAGCTACCGCCGCGAAGTCACGACGTTGGGGCGCGGCGGCGGCGACACGACCGCGGTGGCGCTGGCTGCGGCGCTCGGCGCGGAGTCTTGCGAAATCTATAGCGATGTCGATGGCGTCTACAGCGCGGATCCGCGCGTGGTCGAGGATGCGCGCCGGCTCGATTCCTTGAGCCACGACGAGATGCTGGCCATGGCGCGCTGCGGCGCCAAGGTCCTCGCCGCCGACGCGGTCGCCTATGCGCGCATGCACGGCATCGCGCTCTACGCCCGCGCCCAGGACGGCCGCACCGGCGAGACGATCGTGCGCAACAACCTGCCGAGCGATCATGCGTGGATCTCTGGGGTTGCCGCGCGTCATGGCTGCGCGCTCCTGCGCTACGCGGCGGACGACGACGTCCAGGCCGCCGTGGAAGCCGAGTTGCGCGCCGCCAACCTCTCGCCGATTGCGCTGATCACCGCGAGCTCGGCCGCCGGCGAACACACGCTGCTCCTCGGCCGCGATGTCGCCGATGCGGTGGATCCGACGTTCGAACGCTGCCTTGCGACCCTGCAGTCGCAGCTCGGCCCTGCCCTGATCCTGCAGCGCGGCACCTTGGTCAGCATCGTCGGCCCGGCCGTCGGCCGCGAGCCGGGCCTGCTGACAGCCTTCCGCGCTGCCCTGACCGCCTCCGGCGCCGCCGCCGACACGGTGCTGTGCCACGGCCTGTGCCTTTCCGGCCTGCTGGGTCCCGCGGACGCCGATGCCGCCGTAGTCGCGCTGCACCGCACGTTCGTGCAAGGGGGACCATGGCACACGCCCGTTCCCTCCTGAATCGACTGTGCTTTTCCGCGCTGGCGCCCTGCCTCGCCGTCGCCTGCTCGGCGGCCGGCACGACGCTGCCCCAGGATGGTCCGACCACGGCGCAAGAGGTGCTTTCGCGAGCGCTGGCGCGGCCTTTGCCCGAGACGCTGCAAGGCATGGCGCGCGTCGACAGCTACCAGGCCGGGCAGGCGCGCAAGGCGGATCTGCTGCTGGCCCTCAAGCGTCCGGCGTCGCTGCAGATGCAAGCCCTTGCGCCGACTTTGGATTTGCTGGCGGTGCTGTCGACGGACGGCAAGCGCTTCATCTCCTTCGAGCGCGGCGGATCGCAATGCCACGTCGGCGACGCGTGTCCGCACAACCTGGCGCGCCTCGTGCCCATCGCGCTGCCGCCGGAGCAGTGGGTGCAGGCCTTGCTGGGCCGGCCGCCGCTGCTGGAGGACAGTTCCCTGCGATTGCACTGGGATGTGGAGCGCGGCCTGTACCGCATCGAGATCGGCCCGGCCAGCGGCGTGCACCAGGACGTGTTCGTGGCGCCGCGAACATTCCGTTTTGTGGGCACAGTGTTGTATCGTGGCGCTGCGCGCGTCGCGTCGCTGGCGTACGATGGCGAGGTCGAAGCCGGCGGTCCGCCGCGCACGCTGCGCTTCAAGAGCCAGGCCCAGGACCTGGACGTGACGCTGGAGATGCGCAAGATCGAGTTGGGCAAACCCATTGGCGACGAGGTGTTCGCCGTGACGTGCCCGGAGGGCAGCCAGATCGTGGAACTGCCCTGCGAGCCAGCCGACCCGAAGACGCCGTGACAGAGGAGCCCGCGTGACCCCCCAATCGCTCTTCATCGTCTTCGAAGGCACCGACGGCTCCGGCACGACCACGCAAGGCGACTTGCTGTCCAGCGCCTTGCGCCACGCCGGCCGCACCGTGGTGCGCACCGCGCAACCGTCGGACGGCGAGATCGGCCGGCTCTTGCGCCAGACCCTGCGCGACCACCGCAGCGACCACCGCCTGGACCCCGTCAGCGTCGCCCTGCTGTTCGCCGCCGACCGCGTCGATCACTGCGAGCGCGTCATCCGCCCTGCGCTGCTGCACGGCAACACCGTGATCTGCGACCGCTATGTCGGCTCCTCCCTCGCGTTCCAGGTCGTCGATGGCGGCGGCGCGATCGACGCGGACTGGCTGCTGGCCATCAACCGCGCCGCGCTGGTGCCGGACATCTCGATTCTCCTGGATGTTCCCGTCGTGACCGCGCTGACCCGCATCCAGCGCCGCGGCAAGCCGCGCGAGCGCTTCGAGTACGAGGAGACGCTGCAGCGGGTGCAGACGCGCTACCGCGAGGTGTTCGCCGCGGCGCCGGCGCAGCTGGGCAAGACCGTGATCCTGGATGCCAATCGGCCACGCGAGGCGATCGCCTACGACGTGCTGGGCACGGTGATGCAGGTGCTGGCCGACAAGGGCAAGCCGGGCCGGGGTATCGAGGCATGAGCGCGAAACCGCAAGACAATGCCGCGATGAAGGGCCGCGAGACGATGGTGGAGGCGCCCGAGGAGCAGGACGCCCAGCCGACCCTGGCGACCGCGTCGGCGCTGCCGTCGTCCAAAGCCGCAGTGGGGCAGGAGAAGACCGTCGACATGCCGACGGAGGAAACCCACGACAAGACGCACGCCGACGACGGGCTGGCTTCGCGCGAGACCGCGGAGGCGGACGCGCTGGACCAGAAGATCCGGGCGCACCTCGACAAGGCTCCGGATCGCAAGAAGGATCCGCTGATTGGGGAGCTGGTCGGTGGCCGCTTCCTCGTCGTCAAGAAGATCGGCGCGGGCGGCATGGGCGCCGTGTACCGCGCCAAGCAGGAGGGCATGGACCGCGACGTGGCGGTCAAGGTGCTGCTCGGCGACCTGAGCGACAACGAGACGGTGCTGCGGCGCTTCACGCTCGAAGCGTTGGCGGTCTCCCGCCTCAAGCACCCGAATACGATTCAGATTTTCGATTACGGCCAGACGCCCAGGGGCTACCCGTACATTGCGATGGAGATGCTCGACGGCCTGACGCTGCACGACGTGCTGCGCAAGGAACGGCCGCTGCCCATCCGGCGTTCGCTGCGGATCATGCACCAGATTGCCGCGTCGCTGGCGGAAGCGCACGGCAAGGGCATCGTGCACCGCGACTTGAAACCCGAGAACATCTTTCTGGTTCCGGTCGGCGACAACCCGGACTTCGTCAAGGTCCTCGACTTCGGCGTGGCCAAGCTGCGCGACAAGAACGACGACAAGGGCACGCTGACGCAGGCGGGCAGCATCTTCGGCACGCCGCGCTACATGAGTCCGGAGCAATGTTCAGCGCTTCCGGTTGACGGCCGCAGCGATCTCTACGCGCTGGGTGTGATTCTCTACGAGATGATCACCGGCAAGGCGCCGTTCGTCTCGGATCAGCCGCTGAGCCTCTTGCTGGCGCACGTCAACGACGCGCCGCCGCCGCCGAGCACGGTCACGGACAAGCAGGCGATTCCGGCGGAAGTCGAGGAGATGGTCCTCAAGCTGCTGGAGAAACGGCCGGAGGACCGCATCCAGGAAGCGGGCGATTTGTCGAACCAGTGCCTGGAGTTGTCGGTCAAGCTGCCGTCGGCGTTCGATCTGCGCGTCGGCACGGCGGAGGCCGAGAACCTGGGCGTGCGGCTGCTGTCGGCGCACACGCTGGCGGTGCCGACGGCGCGCACCATGAAGGGCGGCGATTCGGGCGCGCCGACGCTGCAAGTCGAGATGCATCGGCGCAAGCTGATGTGGCCGCTGATCGGCTTTGGTGCCGCGGGGATCGCGACGCTGGGCATCGCGCTGGCGCTCACGCGCAAGGAGCCGGCGCCCGCGCCCGCACCGGCAGCCGCGGTCGCTGCGCCGGTGGCGGCGCCGTCCGAGCTGGTCGACCTGACCGTGACAACCTCGCCGCCCGGCGCGACCATCATCAAGGATGGCCTGAACATCGCGACGACCAACGCGCAAGTGCAGCGCAAGCGCGGTGCGCCGGGGGAGACCTGGCAGCTGGTGCGCGACGGCTACGAGTCGATGACGGTGCAAGTGGGATTCGACGCGCCGCGGACGTTCCACTTCGAGCTCAATCGCTTGCCGCCGACAGCCACGGTCGTGGCGCTACCTGCGCCGACGCCCGACGACAAGGCGGCGCCGCTGGCTCCTGGCGGGATCAAGCCGAAACCCAAGGGCAAGACCGAGGTGGTCGGCACGCCGACGCCGCAGATGCCGCAGCCCAAGGTCGAGCCCAAGGCCGTGACGCCGCAGGTCACGACCCCAGAGCCCAAGCCCAAGCCCAAGCCCAAGATCGATCAGCTGGACGATCTTCAGTAGACGCTACAGGCTCTTGGCGCAGCGGAAGCCCACGAACAACAGCGGCGCATCGCCCGGCTTGATCGCGAAGCTGCGCGCGTCCGAGCGGCTGGCGCACACGACGTTGGTGCCCGCGAGCCCGTCGTTGTAGCTGGCGCCGCGGATGATGCGGCGCGCGGCAAAGTTCTTGCCGGTGTAGGACTTGTCGAGCACGGTGCTGGCCGGATACAGCGGGCACACGGGCGTGTCGCACGGCGTGTAGCAGTTCGGCTTGGACGTCGCGGTCGAGCCGTCGCCGCAGACGCACGACGGGCAATCGGCCTCGGCATTGGGGTCAGCGACAATGCCCTTGCATTTCGCAGAGTCCGCGCCGTAGTTGCTGATGCACTTCACGCACGCTTCGCAGTCGTAATTGCCCGGCTTGCTGTAGTCGCAGGTGATGCTCGGGTTGGCCGGATCGTCGTCGCTGGCCGTCCACTCGCTGACATTTCCGGAAACATCCCAAACTTGCGAGCTGCCGACGCTGACGACGTCGTCCGTGGAGCTCATCACGTCCCGCGTGTCGGTCAAGCCGGAGTTGCAGCCTTGGATGTTGACGTTCTTCTGGCACGGCGACGGGATCGCCGCGTCGGGTCCCAGCTTGTCGACGAACGAATACAGGCGCTTGTCCGCGGTGCTCTGCGCCGGGCCGCCCGCGACGCGCTCCCACTCGAACTCGGTCGGCAGCCTTTTGCCCATGAATTCGCAGAATTGCTCGGCCTGGTACCACGTCACCAGCACCGCCGGCCGGTTGTTGTAGGTCTTGTTCGTGTAGTAGTCCGGCACGCCGCTCGGCCCGTTGTCGCCTGCCGGCAGTGAGCACACGCCGTATTCCTGGCAGTAGCGGTACTGTTCCACCGTGACTTCATGGATATCGATGGCAAATGGCTTGACCTTGACCATGACCGCCGGCTCGCCCGGATCGAACTTGTGGTCGGCGGTGCACGAGGTTGCCGTCTGCGGAATGCCGCAGCCCTGCCCGCCCATGCCGAACTGGAAGGTGAGCCCGTCGGTCACCTTGGCCATCGGCGTGGTGGCCGGCGCCGGCTTGCCGGTGGCACAACCGCTCGCAACCAGGAGCAAAACCAGTGCAACAGCGAAGGAGATCCGCGGCATCATGGCGCCACCTCGCGCGGGCCGAGCGGGCGAAGTTCGTTGCCGGGCTTCTGCAAGGGTCCTTCCACGCGTTCCTCATCGGGAATGTCGTCGCGCAGCGCGTCCCAGATCACCAGCGCCAACCCGACGCCGACCGCCGCGCCGCCGCTGTAGTAGCCGTAATTCTGCCACTTCTGCCACTCGAGGAAGTTGGGGCTGCCGGCGAACTCCTTGTCGGCCATGTAGGATGCGCCGTAGCCGCCGCCGATCGCCATCGCGCCCAGCACCATCGCCGGCCAGCCGAGGTAGCTGCGCCAGGTGGAGTGCCCGGCGCTGGGCGCCAGCACGACGCGCGAGTGCAGCACCTTGTCTTCCGGGACGATCACGTCTTGTTCCGAGGACTTGTAGCCAACGCGGCCGAGCAGCACCTGGTGGTGGCCCGGCGTCGTCTCGACCACGCCCGAGTACGGCGTCACCGCCACGACCTTGCCGTCGACGGCGATCTGCGCGCCGCGGACATTGCACCAGAAGGACAGCCCGGCGTGCTTCTGCTTGGACTTGAGGCTGAGCACCAGATGCACATTGCCGATTTCGTGGACGATCAGATCGGTGTCGAGGTCCGCGTGCTCCGGCAGCTTGAGCGTGAGCTTGTAGGTGCCCGCCTCCATGTGCGTGGTCAGCGGCGTCGAACCCAGCGTCACGCCGTCCTTGCCGATGACCTGCGCGCCCGGCGGCGTCGACTCGATGACGACTTCCGGCAGCGCCTCGAAAGCCCGTTGCTTGAGTTCGCGAATCAGGCGCGTCACGTCCGCGGCATCCGGCGGATCGGCGCCGGCATTCTGCTTCCTGAACAGCTCCAGGTAGCGGGCGAGCAGCTCCTGGGCGGTCTTGTAGTCCGCGACTTTCTCTTTGGCGCGCGCCATGTTGTAGAGGAACTTCGGCTTGGCTTCGATGGCGAAGGCCTTCTCGAACAGCTTGTAGGCTTCCGCGTATTGCGCGGCGCGGTAGGCGTCACGGCCCTGCTCGGCGAGCTTGTCGACCTCGGAGACTTCGGGCTCGGCAGGCGCCGCAACCGGAGCCGGAGCCGCGACCGGAGCCGGAGCCGGTTCGGCAGCGGGCGCCGGAGCCGGTTCGGGCGCCGGAGCCGCAACGGGCGCCGGTGCCGGTTTGCGAGGCGGCCTGGCCGCAGCGGTGCGCGGTGCCAGCGCCAGCGCGGCGAAGAGGCACAGAACGACGTGAATGCGTACAGTCTTGGACATTGGCAGGGCTTCCAGGTCGGCAGCGACGTGCTCTCTGCTAAGTACCATGCGGCCGAAACGTGCGCAAACCTGCGCGCTACCGCGGCGGTACGCTCACCAGGGTCGAGATGATCGTCAGCTTGTCCTGCCCGGGCACGACGTCGAGCGTGCGCCCCCCGGGCGCAACGGCGCGCGTCATCTTCATGCCGGGCAGCTCCACGACGTGCCGCGCCCGCTGCAGCTTGCCGGGCGTGAAGCCCAGGAGCTGGATCGCGAACTCCCGGCCATCGGGCAGCTTCACCGCGCCACGCGCGCCATTGGCGAGCTGCAGCACGCTCTCGCCCACGATCGCGAACTTGTTGAACTTCTGGAAGGACTGCAGCTCGCGCGTCATGTCCTGCAGGCGCGGATCCACGGACGGCACTGCAGCGTGCGTCGCCTCGATGAGGCGCACGGCGAAGGCGGCACGGTCGGGCAGTGGCGCGCTCGGCTCCTGCGCGGCGGCGTGCAGCGGCAGGAGGAGCAGCATGGCCCATCCCAACAACCTGGGATTCCTGGCGATCCTCGTCATCCTTCCCCCTCACCGGCCGACTGGAAGTGCCAGATGACCGTCGCGTCGCCCGAGTGCTCGCCCGGATGAACCGTGATCGAGCCCGATTCGAGCTCCATTTCTTCCAGAATCACCGCAGGTTCTGCCTGTGCACCCGAGTGCGGCGGCGCCGCCATCTCGGCGATGCCTTCCTGCGTCAGCGCCGGCGCCTCCGGCTCGCGCAGCCCGCCGCCCGGCACCAGCAGCAGCCACGCCGCGAGCGCCGTCGCCGCGCCGACCGCCAGGCTCACCTTGCCAAAACCGAACTGCGCCAGCCACGCCCACAGACCTTGGGCCGGCTCCGCCGCCACGACCGGCCGAGCCGCACCGTCCAGCCGCGCCTCCACCGGCAGCGCGGTCAGGATGCGACCGCGCAACATGCTGAAATCCGCGTTGGTCTCCGCGTTCACGACCGCCTCGCGCAGCGCGCCCTTGGCCGCACGCCAGTCGTCCGCGATCGCCCGCGCCGCCTCGGACGTGCGCGCCAGCGCCTCGGCCTCGGCCAGCCGCACCGGGTCCGCGGCCAGCTCGCCGTCCACCCACAGCAGCATCAGCTCGAACTGCGCTTCACTCAATGTTTCAATCAGATGGGGCTCAGCCACGTGTCGCCTCCTCCCGGTAGTCTTGCAGTTCCTGCTGCAGCTTCTTGCGCGCATAGAACAGCCGGCTCATCACGGTGCCTTTGGGAATGCCCAGTTCGTCCGAGATCTCCTGGTACGAGTAGCCGTGCACGTCGCACAGCAGCACGCACTGGCGCATCGCCTCGGGCAGGGTCGCCAGCGCCGCCTCGATGCGCGCGCCGAGCTGGGCGTCGTGGTGCGCCTGGAACGGCGACGCGCGGCCGAAAGTGCTGACGGCCGGCAGCGGACCTTCATCGAGGCTGTCCGCGCTCACGGTCTCGTCGATTTCGCCGGCGCGGCGCACCTTGCGGCGGCGGATGCGGTCGATGGCGCCGTTGGCGGCGATGCGGAAGATCCAGGCGCGGAAGTTCGAGTCGGGGCGGAACAGCTCCAACCGCGTATACGCCTTGAGGAATGTGTCCTGGACCAGGTCCATCGCCTCTGCCTCATCCCGCAGGTGCGCCATGCACACCCCGAACACCGGTCGCTTGAGCCGGTCGACCAGCTCGCCAAACGCGGCCTTGTCGCCGCCGAGCGCCGCCGTGACCAGTCGCTGTTCGATCTCGTCCGCCACGCCGGTCTCCGGGAAAGCAACGCACGGCACCGTGGGATGATTCACGGTGCCTTGGGAGAAAGCCTACGCCAGTTCGGCGAGCAGCAGCGCCGGCGTTTCGAGATAGGTCTTGATGGACTGCACGAATGCCGCGCCGACGTGGCCATCGATCAGGCGGTGGTCGAAGGAGCAGGACATGTACATCCGCTCGCGGATGACGATCTGGTCGCCGACGACGACCGGACGCTTCTCGACCTTGTGCAGCCCGAGGATCGCCACTTCCGGGTAGTTGATGATGGGCGTCGCGAACATGCCGCCCAGCTTGCCCAGGCTGGTGATGGTGAAGGTCGAGCCGGTCATCTCCGCCATCGTCAGCGTGCCACTCCGCGCGCCTTCGCCAAGATGCCGCACGATCTCGGTCAGTTCACGGATCGACTTCTGGCCCGCGTCGTGCACCACCGGCACCGTCAGCCCCGCTTCGGTCGCCGCCGCGACGCCGATGTGGTAGCGGTTCTGCACGGCCCGCTCGCCGGCCGCCTCGTCGATGTGTGCATTCAGGTTGCGGAATTCCGCCTTCTGCAGCGACAGCACGACGGCCTTCATCACGAACGGCAGGAACGTCGTCTTGAGGCCCGCCGCGGCAAGCTGGGCCTGCATCGCGACAAGCTCCGTGAAGTCAATCTCTTCGACGTAGGTGAAGTGCGCCGCGTGGTCCTTGGACTCGCGCATCTTGTTGAAGATCTTGCGGCGCAAGCCTTTGATCTTGATGCGCTCCTCGTCGGCGCCGGGCGTCAGCGGCTTGGGCGCGGGCTTGGTGGCCGCAGCTGCAGCCGGAGCAGCCGAGCGCGCCGCCGCGGCCTGGACATCGTCGCGCGTGACGCGGCCTTCGTCGCCGGAGGCTTGGACGGTTGCGAGATCAATGCCCAGCGTGCGGGCGAGCTTGCGGGTCGCGGGCGCGGCGCGGACGCGCTCGGCCGTGGCGGCAACCGGAGCCGGAGCCGGTGCCGGTGCCGGTGCCGGTGCCGGTGCCGGTGCCGGTGCCCGAGCCGGGGCCGGAGCGGGGGCCGGGGCCGGAGCCGGAGCCGGAGCCGGAGCCGGTGCTGCAGCCGCAGCCCCGCTCTCGTCAATCGTCACCACGATCGAACCCACCGACACCATGTCGCCTTCCGCGAAATGCAGCTTGGCGATCGTGCCCTTGCGCGGCGACGGGATGATCGCCGCGACCTTGTCGGTCAGGATCTCGAACAGCGGCTGATCCTCGGTCACGGCCTGGCCTTGCTGGACAAGCCACTTGGTCAGCTCGCCTTCGACCACGCCTTCGCCGATGTCTGGCAACTTGAACTCGAACGCCATCGACTTGTCTCCCTACTTGTAACGCGCCACGCGGTCCAGCGCCTGAAAAACGCGAGCCGGATCGGGCAGATATGCGGATTCGAGCGCGTACGGAAATGGCGTGTCCCAGCCCGTCACGCGCAGGACGGGCGCCTCCAGCCAATCGAAGCACGCCTCGGTCACGGCCGCGACGATCTCCGCGCCGTAGCCGCACGTGCGCGGCGCTTCGTGGGCGACGACGACGCGGCCGGTCTTCTTGGCCGATTCGCAGATCGCTTCGAGATCGTAAGGCAAAAGGCTGCGCAGATCGATCAGCTCGGTGTCGATGCCCTGCGCGCTCGCCAGCCCCGCCGCCTTGCCGCACGTGTGCACCATCGCGCCGTAGGTGATCAGCGTGACGGGCGTGCCCTGGCCGGAAAGTTCGCGTGCAATCGCGGCCTTGCCGAACGGCACACGGTACTCGCCCGCCGGCACTTCGCCTTTGGGGTGCGCGCTCCAGTTCGTGCCGTGATCCGGACCGCGGTAGATGCGCTTGGGCTCGAGCACCAGCACCGGATCTTCGCTGGCGATCGCCGAGAGCAGAAGTCCTTTGGCGTCATAAGGATTCGAAGGCTGCACCACGATCAGGCCGGCCTGGTGGCAGAACAGCGCTTCGGGCGACTGGCTGTGGTAGTGGCCACCGCGGATGCCGCCGCCGACCGGGGTGCGGATCACCATCGGGCACGGGTACTCGCCACCGGAGCGGTAGCGGTACTTCGCCAATTCATTGACGATCTGATCAAAGGCCGGGTAGATGAAGTCGCTGAACTGGATCTCCGCCACCGGCCGCGTGCCGTAGATCGCCATGCCGATCGCGGTGCCGATGATGCCGGATTCGGCCAGCGGCGTGTCGATCACGCGGTCCGCGCCGAAGGCCTCTTGCAGCCCGAGCGTGGCGCGGAACACGCCGCCGAACTTGCCGACGTCCTCGCCGAGCACGACCACGCGCGGATCGGCGCGCATCGCGAGCATCAGCGCATCGTTCACGGCTTGGATGATGTTCATCTTCGGCATGGAAGGGCCGGGCCTCGCGGTGCAGGGGTTGGGGGCGGGCAACCGTAGCATGGGCGCGGCGGCGGGGCCAGATCCGGCGCAGCTTGTGCTGCGCGCGACAAGGCTTGGCCATCCGGCGTATCATCCCCGCGGAGGGAAGATGACGCGCATCCTGCTGGTGGAAGACGAAGTCGATCTGGCGCGCACGACAGCGTATTCGCTGCAACGCGAAGGGTTTACGGTCGTGCTTGCCGCGACCGGCCGCGCGGCGCTGGAGCTGTGCCGCGCCCAACCGCCGTTCGACGTCGTGCTGCTGGACCTGATGCTGCCGGACGTCTCGGGAACGGAGGTCTGCCGGCAGCTGCGCGCCGATCCGCGCACCCGCAGCCTGCGCATCCTGATGCTGACGGCGCGCGGCGAGGAGATCGACCGCGTCGTGGGCTTCGAGGTCGGCGCGGACGACTACCTGGTCAAGCCGTTCTCCGTGCGCGAACTGGCCCTGCGCGTGCGCGCCCTGGTGCGCGGCGCGGACACGGCGTTGGCGGCGCAAGGCGTGCTGGCGGCTGGCCCTCTGCGCATCGACAGCGAAGCGCACCGCTGCTGGGTGGATGGGCAGGCCGTGGCGCTGACGGTCACGGAACTCAAGCTGTTGACGCACCTCTTGAACCACCGCGGCCGTGTCCAGGATCGCACGCACCTGCTCGATGCCGTGTGGGGCGGGCAGGCCGACATCAGCGACCGCACCGTCGATGCCACCGTCAAGCGCCTGCGCGAGAAGCTTGGCAGCGCGGGCGCCTGGATCGAGACCTTGCGCGGCGTCGGCTACCGCTTCGCCGAACACCTGGACACGGACGGCGCAGCGTGAACCTGCTGCTGGCGTTGCTTTGCGGGCTCGGCGCGCTGCTGGCGGTCATCGCCTGGCGCGTGCGCGGCGTGCGGCTGCGCGAGCTGGCGGCGCGCGCGGATGCGGCCGTGGCGGGGAACGTGCGGCCGCGCCTGCAGCGCTCCGGTGGCAGCGATCTCGCGATGGCGGAGCGGGCCGTGCAGCGGCTGGCCGAGCGCCTGGCCGAGACCCGCGCCGATCTCCGCGACGAACGCGAGCGTTTCCGCGCGGTGCTCGAAGGCATGGACGAAGGCGTGCTGGCGCTGTCGCCCGACGGCCGCATCGTGCTGACCAACCGTGCGGCGCTGACGCTGCTCGGCTGCACGCAGGCGCCGCTGGGCCGCCGCCTGTTCGACGTCGCGCGCCAGCCCGGTCTGCAGGAAGTGACGGCGGACGCGGCGCGGCGCGGTCCGGGTGCGCCGGCGGCGGAGGCCGAGGTCACGCTGCCGGGCGGCCGCGAGCTGCTCGTGCACGGCCACGCCATCGATCGCGCCGGCTTGAGCGCCCTGCTGGTGCTGCGCGACGTGACGGCGCTGCGCCACCTCGAGGTCCTGCGCCGCGACTTCATCGCCAATGCGTCGCACGAGCTGCGCACGCCGACCGCGACCTTGCTGGTGGCGGCCGAAGCGCTGTGCGACGGCGCGATCGACGACCCGGCGGTGGCGCACGATTTCGCCGCGACGGTGCTGGGCCATGCGCGGCGCCTGTCGGACATCGTCTCGGATCTGCTGGATTTGTCGCGCATCGAGGCGGGGCGCGCCGACCTGGCGCTGGCGCCGGTGCCGCTGGCGCAGCGCCTGGCGCAGACGGCGGCGCTCCTGGAACCCCTGACGCGCGGGCGCCGCCAGATCGTGATCTGCCGCAGCGAGGGCCGGCCGGTGGCGCTGGCCAATGCCCAGGCGGTGGACCAGATCTTGCTGAATCTGCTCGACAATGCCAGCAAGTACAGCGGCGAGGGGGCGCACATCACGCTCAGCGCCGAGGTCAGCGGCGACCGCGTGCGGCTGCAGGTGGCGGACGACGGACCGGGCATCGCGGCGCACCAGCGCGAGCGCGTCTTCGAGCGGTTCTACCGTGTCGATCCAGGTCGTTCGCGGGCGGCAGGCGGCACCGGGCTGGGCCTCGCCATCGTGCGCCACTTGAGCGAGGCGATGGGCGGCCGCGCCGGTGTCGACGCGAACCGGCCGCACGGCGCGGTCTTCTGGATCGAGCTGCCGGCCGCCAGCCGGGCGGATTCGCAGTGAGCGACCCAGGCGCTGCCCATCAGAACAAGTAGATCGCCGCGATGTGGGCGCGGTTGTCGTTGGCCTCGGAGCCGTCCATCAGCGTCTGCTTGTACTGCGCATACGAGGCGCCCAGGCGCACGGCCGGCGTGACGTCGTAGAACAGGTTGGCGTCGAACCACGTGGCGTCCTTGTACTTGCCGACGTTCAACTCCTTGGCGTTGTTCGACTTCATGTAGCCGAAGTTGCCGGCAACCCACACGTTGCCGCCGCCGGGCAGGTAGTACTGCACGCCGGCCATCATCGAGTCCCACTGCACGGCCTTGAGCTTGCCGGTCGCGTCGTAGCCGACCAACCCGGAGTCGATGTTCTGCGTCGCCGTGCTTTGCGCGAACGTGTTCTTGGTCCCGTCGATGGTGGTCGTCGTCTTCGAGTTCGGCGCGCCGGACAGGCCGGTGTAGAGGTCGGCGATGCCTTCGCCCTTGACGTAGGAGCCGTTGATGGTCAAGGCGTTGGAGCGATCATCCAGCTTGGCCGGGAGGATGGGCAGGTAGCCGTCGACCGAGACGCCCCAGCCGGTGGTGCCCTGCAAGTCCTTGCTGTTGGCCAGGCTGGCTACGCCGGCGAACGTGCGCATGACGCCGGAGACGCCGATGGTCAGCGGATCGGCGGCCGTGCCGGTGGAGCTGCCGGTATGCACGCCAACCCAGCCCGGCACCTTCACTTTCACGGCGCCCTGCAAGTCCGGCATGTTGCCGTCGCGCTGCGGCGGACGCGCCAGGGCAGCCGCGACTTCGATGGCGATCGGCCCGGCTTCCACGCCACGGATCAAGCGCACTTGCGGCGTGCGCGAGTAGATCTCGGTCGGCAGACCCTGAAACGCCACCGTGTTCGGCTGGTTCAGCGGCTGCATGCCGAACAGGTTCCAGGTCTGGCCCGCCCAGACATCGACGATGGGGTTCTCCAGCTTGAGGTACGCGTGCCGGATGCGCACGGCGGGATTGCTGAAGAACGACGCCTCGCTGACGTCGCTCGGCTGGTTGCCGAAGAAGTCGAACTCGAGCACGGCCGACGGCTTGACGCTCGACACGGTCGGCGCGCCCAACTTGAAGCCGAAGCGGGAGTTGCGCACCGTGAACTGCGTGCGGCCGTGGTTGCCGCCGTAGGTGTTGTTGCGCGACAGGGCGGAGTTGCCGACCGCCGAGTCCTTGAACGACTGGGTCGAGTCGATCAGGGCATCGAACTCTGCGAAACCATAGAGCGACGCGCTCCATTTCGTCGTCACGGATGCCGCAGCGGCGGCCGGTGCAGGCGCGGGAGCCGGTGCAGGGGCGGCCACTTCGGCGACGGCCGGGGCGGCGGTGGGCTCAGCGGTCTGGGCCAGGACGACGGACGCTGGCAGCGAGCCCAAGCACAGGCTTGCCGCGATGGAAAACAGGGACGTACGCATTGGTTCCTCCGTTAGGGTTCGGCCGCATGGTGGTGTCGCTGTGTGCCGGGACGATGACAGCCGAGGAACGTTTTGTCACCCGGCCGCCAGTGCCGGTTGCGCCAGCCACGCCTGCAGCGTGAACGGCGGATCTTCCCCAGGCTGTGCCCGCACATAGCTGCCATCGGCCTGCATCAGCCAGGCCTGCGTGTTGTCCACCAGCGCGCCTTGCAGGCACTCGCGCAGCAGGCGCTCCCGCAACTCCGGCTTCTCGACCGGAAAACAAATCTCGACGCGGCGCGCGAGGTTGCGCTCCATCCAGTCCGCGCTGCTGCACAGCACCAGCGGCTGGCCGCCCTGATGGAAACTGAAGACGCGGGCATGTTCCAGGAAGCGGCCGATGATGGAGCGCACGCGGATGCGCTCGGACAGCCCGGCCACGCCCGGTCTCAGGCAGCAGATGCCGCGCACGACCAGATCGATCTCGACGCCGGCTTGCGACGCGCGGTAGAGCGCCTGGATCATGCGATCGTCGGAAAGTCCGTTCATCTTCGCGAGGATGCGCGCCGGCTGGCCGGCCCGTGCCGCAGTGGCTTCGGCGTCGATGAGGCCGATCAGGAAGCTGCGCAGCGCGCTCGGCGACGGCACGAGCTTCTGCAACGGCCGCGGCAGCGAGCGGCCGCTGAGCTGGCGGAACAGCCCGCCGACATCCTCCGCCAGCAGCGGATCCGCCGTCAGCAGGCTGATGTCCGTGTACGCCCGCGCCGTCTCCAGGTGGTAGTTGCCGGTGCCCAGGTGCACGTAGCTGCGCAGCGCCTCGCCTTCCTTGCGCGTGATGCGCAGCATTTTGCTGTGGATCTTGCGCCCGGCAGCGCCCAGCAGCACGCGCGCGCCGGCCGAACGCAGCCGCGCCGCCAGCTCGATGTTCGCCGCTTCGTCGAAACGCGCCTGCACTTCGACCGCGACGACAACCTCCTTGCCGGCGCGCGCCGCTTCGCAAAGTGCCTCGCCATAAGGGGATCCCATACCGGTGCGGTACAGCGTCTGCTCGATGCGCTGCACGTCCGGGTCGCGCGCGGCGAGCTGCAGCAGCTCCAGCACGGGCGTCGCCGCATCGTAGGGATGGTGCAACAGCAGGTCGCCGGCGCGCAGCACATCGAACAGATTGCGCTTTTCGGCGACCGGCGCAGGCAGCCGCGGCACGTGCTTCGGATAGCGCAGGTCCGGGCGGCGCACCAGATCCAGAAGCACGGTCAAGGCTTGCAGGTTGATGGGCCCGGGGACGCGGCACAGGTTCTCCGCGCCCAGGCCGTGGGCCTGCAGCAGCAGGCGCACCGTCGCCTCCGGGCAGTCCTCCAGCACGTCCAGGCGCACGGGCGGACCGTCGTCGCGGTGCTCCAGCTCCTCGCGCACGGCTTCGAGCAGGTCGTCGACGTCGTCTTCGGCCAGGGCCAGATCGCTGTCGCGCGTGATGCGAAATGGCGTGAACGGATGCAGCGTATTTTGCGGAAACAAGTCGCCGGTGAAACTGGACAGCACGCAGCTCAGCAGCAGGAATTCCCGCCGCCTGGCCCCCGGCTGCGCAGGCACGGCCAGCACGCGCGGCAGCGCCCGCGGCACGCGCACGACAGCCAGGCTGCCGGAGCGCAGCGCCGCGACAAGGCTCAGGTTCTTGTTGTGGATGTGCGGCAGCGGACTGCCCTTGCCGATCAGATCGATCTCCAGCACCGGCGCGGCTTTCTCGTGGAACCACGCGCGCGCCCAGGCCGTCTGCTGCGCCGTCCACGACGCGGCCAGGCGCAGGACGATGCCCTGTGCCGCGAGCGCCGGCACGATCTCCTCGCGCAGCACCTGGAATTGCTGGGCGACGAGGCGGTGCACG
>CAIXAA010000569.1 GCA_903917305.1 uncultured Myxococcales bacterium
ATCGAACGATCGGGTGGTCGGGATGACGCCCGATCAGCTCGCCGCGCGCAACGACGCAATTCGCGCCGCCTGGGACGACCCGCTACGCCGCGCGCTGATGAGCCGATCGAAGAAGTGCGCTCACGGCGATGAGGACCGGCGCGACGACGGCTGCTGCCGCATCTGCAACCGCGAGAAACAGCGACGCTGGTACTGGAGACACCATGAGCGAGTGGGAAGCGGCCGGCAAGTCTGATGACTGGGCTACGCCAAAATACATCTTTGACGCGATGCAAGTCGTGTTCGACCTCGACGTCGCGGCGCCACCATCAGGGCCACGCTACACGCCTTATGCGTCATGGTTGTCTCACAGCGGCTTAGAGACGTCGTGGGGAAAGTGCTTTGTCTGGATGAACCCGCCGTTCGGCGGGCGTAACGCCATTTGGCCGTGGCTGCGCAAGTTCTTCGATCACGGCAACGGCGTAGCGCTTGTTCCTGACCGCACGTCGGCGCCATGGTTTCAATGGGCGGCGCGACGCGCCGATGCGGTACTGTTTCTGTCGCCGAAGGTGAAGTTCGAGCGACCAGACGGGACAATCGGCAAGTCGCCCGGCAGCGGTACGGCGCTGATGGCGGCGGGACCGGAGGGTGTTCAAGCACTCGTCAACGCAAAGAAGCTCGGTTGGCTGGTGAAATCCTATGGCTGAGTGTCGCTGCGACTTCGAGACCCGATCCGACGTCGACCTGAAGCAGCGCGGCGCCGGGCCTTACTTCGCTTCGCCGCATTGGCGGGCGCTCATTCTCTGCTACTCGATCGACGACGGACCGATTCGCGACTGGACCGGCGGCCCGTGCCCGGACGATCTCAAGCGCCATATCGAGAGCGGCGGCTTCATCAAAGCCTTCAATGCGTCGTTCGAGCGCCACTGCTTCGACGAGATGGCGCGCCGGCACGGCTGGCCACGGCCCGCTTTCGACCGCTACCGATGCTCGATGGCGACGGCGTCGGCGCTGGGTCTGCCGCGCAGCCTCGACAAGCTGGGAGAGGCGCTGGGGCTGGCGGTCAAGAAGGACAAGCGCGGCGCCGCTATCATCCGCTTCTTCTCGATCCCTGCCAAGCACGAGCCGCTGACCTTCCGCGAGCCGCAGGACCACCCGAAGGAATTCGTCGAGTTCGTCTCCTACTGCCGCCAGGACGTCGCCACCGAGGCCGAGGCCGATCGCCGGATGGTTCCGCTGTCGGACGACGAGCAGGCCGTCTACACATTGAGCGAGACGATCAACCAGCGCGGCGTGCGGATCGACACGGCCTCGGCGCGCGCGGCGATCCGGCTGATCGAGAAGGAAAAGGCGCGGCTCGACGCCGAGATGGCCGAAGTGACCGGCGGCGTCGTGACGGCCTGCAGCCAGGCGGCGCGGCTGACGGCTTGGCTGGCGGCGCAGGGCTTGCTGCTCGACGGGGTCGCCAAAGACGACATCCTCGAGGCGTTCGAGCTCGACGATCTGCCTGAGCGGGCGCGGCGGGCGCTGCTGCTGCGGCAGGAGGCGTCGAAGTCGTCGACCGCCAAGTTGGTCGCCTTCTTGCGCCGCATCGACGCCGACGACCGGGTTCGCGGCTGCTACGTCTACCATGGCGCGGCGCCGGGCCGCTGGTCGAGCGCCGGCGGCGTCAACTTCGCCAATCTTCCGCGACCGCGCGCCGTGTTCGACGACGCCGAGCTCGACGCCGCGACGCTGTTCGCCGCCTTTCGAACCGAAGAGCCGGCGCTGCTCAGG
>CAIXAA010000570.1 GCA_903917305.1 uncultured Myxococcales bacterium
CGTGGCGCCGGGTCGTCCGGACGAGAGCTACCTCATCGTCAAGGTCGCGCCGATGGATCCGCGCCGGGTCGGCTCGCGCATGCCGCGCACGGGGCCGCCGTTCCTGACGGGCGGCCAGATCGCGGCCTTGCGCAGTTGGATCGCCGCGGGTGCCAGCAAGGATTGGAAGTATGACGCGACCGATGCCGGGGCCACCGTCGTTCCCACCCCCGACGTCGATGCCGGCTCGCAGCCAGACACGCAGGAGGATCCGTGATCCCCAGTCGAATCAACATGCTGCTGCTCGCCGCCGCGCTCCTCGCTGGCCTGGGCTTGTCGCGCAGCGCCCGCGCCGAGCCGCGCTTTGCCGTGCGCGAGGGCCTGGCCTGCAGCGCCTGCCACGTCAACCGCACCGGCGGCGGCATGCGCACGCCGTTCGGCGTGGCGTGGGCGCAGAGCCACCTGCCGACCTGGCGCGGCCCCGGCGTGTTCGACCCGCGCCTCGGCGAAAGCGTCAGCATCGGCGCCAACTTGCGCTTGGATGAGCGGAGCGTCCTGCCGGCCAGCACCACCTTGGAATCCAAGCACTACCATTCCACCGCCTCCAGCTCGTTCGAGAGCACCGAAGGCAACCTCTACGTCCGCGCCGACGTCGTGCCGCAGCGCCTTGCCGTCTACGTCGACGAAACCGTAGCACCGGAGGGAGCTTCCAACCGCGAGGCCTTCGTGCTGCTGCAAGGGCTGCCGCTCAGCGGCTACGTCAAGGCGGGGCGCTTCATGCTGCCGTATGGCCTGCGCATTCAGGACGACACCGCGTTCATGCGCCAGCAGACGGGATTCACCTATGCGAACCAGGATTTGGGCGTGGAGATCGGCATCGCGCCGCAGCCGTTCACCGCCTCCGTCGCGGTGAGCAACGGCAGCCTGGGCGGGCCGGACACGAACCTCGCCAAGCAGGTGACCGCGCAGGTCGGCGTCGTCGCGCCCTGGGGGCGGCTGTCGGCCTCGGTGGCGTACAACGACACGTCCGTGCCTGACTTCCCTTTCAAGACGCTGACATCTGGGATGCACGGCGGCCTGCGCCTGGGCCGCTTGACGATGCTCGGCTCCCTGGATTGGATCCGCGGCATGGGACAACCGAGCCACTATGACCAGGTCGCGTTGTTCACCGAGGGCGACTTCGAGGCCTGGAAGGGCGTGCACCTGCGCGGGCGCTTCGAAGCCTTCGACCCGTCCTTGCAGATCAAGGAGAACGAGCGCGATCGCTTCATCGCCGGCGTCAGTTGGTTCACAACGCAATTCATGGAGTTGCGCGCCGAGTACCGCATCAACCGCGACATCCCCCAACGGGTGACGGGCAATGCCAATGAGATCCTGTTGCAAATTCATGGCTTCCTGTAGGCCCTTCGCCGCAGTCGTGGCGCTCCTCCTCTGCGCGTGCAGCGGCGGCGGCGGCGTTGTCGTCGACCCCAGCCGGCCGGAGACGGCGCCGGACATCGCCGAAGGAAGGCGCTTGTTCCTGGCCACTTGCGCCGGCTGCCACGGCGCGCGCGGCGACGGCAGCGGCGAGGCGGCCGAAGGCCTGTTCCCGCCACCGCGCAACCTCACGCGCGGCGAGTTCCGCTTCCGCTCCACCGCCAGCGGCACGCTGCCGACGCGCGCCGACTTGCAACGCAGCATCGCGCTTGGTCTTCCCGGCAGCGCCATGCCGGGCTGGCGCGAACAGTTGAGCGAGAACCAGATCGCGTCGCTCGTGCTGTTCCTGGAGACGCTCTCGCCGCGCTTCGCCGAGGAGCAGCGCCTGCCGGAGGACGTCCTGCTGCCCGCCGACATCAGCCCGGTCGCGGCGACGCCGGCCCTGATCACGCAAGGCAAGGCGCTGTATGTGAAGATGGGCTGCGGAGAGTGCCACGGCGCCGAAGGGCGCGGCGATGGCAAGGCGGCGGCGGAGGCGAAGAACAGCGACGGCACGCACAGTCATGTCTTTGATTTCACGTATGGAATCTACAAAGGCGGCAGCAGCCCCATCGACGTGTACCGCACCTTCGTCACCGGCTTGGACGGCGCGCCGATGCCGTCTTTCGACCAGTCGCTGCCGGGCGAGCAGGATCGCTGGGCGCTCGTCGCGTACGTGCTCTCGTTGGGGCGGTCGCGCGGCGTGGCGTTCTACCTCAGCGAGCGTCCGACCTGGCGCGAGCCGATGACGGATCCGGCGCCCTACACGCCCAAGCTGGGCGCTGCCGCGCCGGCCAGGCCTGCAACTGGCTCGCCAGCGGAAACGCCTGCGGCCGAGGGCTGGTAGCCGGCTACTCGTCCTGCAGGTGAAAGATCAGCGCAGTCGCGTGCGGCTCGGACGCGACGCTGATGTCGTAGAGCGCCGCGCCGCCGCCCGGAGCCTGACCGCGGCCGGTCTGGCCGTCGCGTCGCAGAAGTCTGCGGTTCTCATCGAGATGCACCGTCCACGCCGTTGGCAGCGCGAAGCCCGTCTGGGCGTCGCGGCGCGTCTCCGCGGGCTGCACAGTGAACGGCTGCAAGCGCGCCTGTGATCCTGCTGTGATCACCGCCGCTTGACCGACGCCAGTCTGGAGGTCGCAGCGACCCAGCCAGAGCGCGCCATCGCCCAACCCCGCGAGCCACATCTCGAAGCGGCCAAAGTGCGGCCAGGCGCGGCTGCCCGGCGCGAGCCGCTCGGCCAACACCGGCCCCTGCCAGCGCTGGCCGTTGACCTCGAGGCTGCCCGAGCCGCTGCGCAGCAGGGCGCGTCCGTGCGGATCCTTTGTCTCGACCGCCTGTTGCAGATCCTCCGCGTCCAGCACGAACCCGCCGCCCGGCTGGCGCACACCGAGCGTGAGCCGCGTCGCCTCCACGCTGTAGGACAGCCGCAGCCCCGGGCCTTTGCGCTGTCGTTGCCAGGCAGCGAGGACGTCGCGCAGGTCGTCGCCCGGCCAGGCGTCGAGCGCCACGCGCTCCCAGAACAGCGACTGCAGGCGATCGCGCGCCACCAGGAACGCCTTGGCTTCGAGCGTCGCGCCTGGCCCCGTCGCGTCGCGGGTGCGCTGCAGGACCAGCGCGAGCAGCACCGGCTCGGGCTTGCGCGCGGCAAAGAACAGCTGATCGCGCGCCATTTCAGGCGGATGGGCGGTGGCAGGCTGAGGCCCGCGGCAGGCCGCGCAGAGCGCCAGCGCCAGCCAGAGGCCAGCGGCGGTCAGGCGGCGCGCACGAGGGTCGTGCATCCGCTTGCCGCGTGGAGAGGGTCGAGGCCGGGGCCAGGCCGCGAGGCCAGTTCCGCAGTCATTGCACGAGCCTGACGGTGCGCCTGGCATGGATCAGCCGGTCGCAGCCGTCGCGGATGGTGACGTCGACTTCGGAGAGCTTGCCGAAGTAGTCGCTCACGTTGTCGAGTGTCATGACCGGGCGCAATCCCAAGAAAACCACGGTGTTGCTGTCGATCGTCACCGGCTTTTCCTGCGCCGGAATCGCGCCCAGGAACGTGTCCTGGTTGCGCACCGACAGCCAAAGCTGGCTGCGCCCGCTGCCCGCCGCCGGCGTCTCGAAGCCCGTCAGCTTCACGCTGACGAGGATCATGTGCAGGCCTTGCGGACCCAGCGTCACCAGCGCGTTGTCGCCGTCGGCGAGCGGCTTGAAGCCGGTGTTGAGGTCGCCGGTGCCCAACTCCGCGGTGGCCGGCTTGGGGTTCTTGCACGCCGACGGCTCGACGTCGGGCGCCGGGACGCAGCGCGCAAGCCCGAGCAAGGCGCAGCAAGTGGCGAACAGCCTAAGGAAATGGCGCATCGAAAGGTACCTGGGAAGGGCAGGAGAAGAAGGTCAGGCCATCGTTGCCCAGGATGGCCGTGCCTGTCATGCCTTCGTCGACGAACACGATCGGATTGATCCAACCTTTCGCAACCCACGCGCGCACATCCGCGACCGACTTGATCATCGACTTGGTCTGATCGTGGGTGTCGTCGATGAGCAGCACGTCCTTGTCGTGGTCCGGCTTGACCAGCACCTTGTTGACGCGCCACAGCGGCGAGTACACGCGCTCCGCGTCGACCGGATCCACCGGCAGGTGCCCGGGGAAGGCGACCAGGACGTTGTTCGTGTCGCTCTTGTCGCCATCGGCGGTCAGGTCGGTCTCCGTGCCGCGCTCGCTGACCGAGCCAGCCAGCGTGTTGACGAGGCCGCAGACCGTCGACTTCGAGCCGCCATTGCAGTCGCGAAAGGCCACGTAGATGTCGCTGATGCGCATCAACGGGCGCGACTGGCTGTTGGGATCCGGCGACGTGACGCCTTCGCTCGCCGTGAAGTCGAAGAAGTTGATGCGGTATTGCTTGTGCCAACCCACGCGCCTCTCGATGATGCGGTTCTTGACGCCGGGACGGCCGACGATGTCCTCGCCGGCGCGCTCCAACGTCGTGCCCGCCATCACGTGGGCGCAGTGCATGATCGTCTGCCCGACACCGACCGTGCCGCCGTGGTCGTGCAGGTTGAGGGTCATCTTGACGCGTCCTGCCGCAACGGCGGCCTGCACGCCCGCAACCGACTTGAGTTCATTGGGTTCGTAGTCCGCCGGCACCGTGACCCGCCAGACCAGCCAGAACGGCGAGAAGCCGACCTCGCCGGGCATCCGCGAGAACACGGGAGCGCCGACCATGTGCGACCACTGCGCGCGGCCGTGGCTGTCGAACGGGCAGACCACGTCGCCTTCGCGGCAGAAGACAAAGATGTCCGCCGTGGCGCGCGAGGCGAAGCCGAAGAACCAGTAGCCGGTCTCTTCGCCGTTGAAGTAGCCGTTGATCTGGCGGATGTAGTGGCTGCCGTCCGCACGTGTCAGGCCGGGGAAGACCGACAGGCCGTTCTGGTCGAGGCTGTGCTCGATCGGGCCGAGGTCGGCTTCGCCCTTCTGCGCGGGCGGATCGGTGTCGCAGGCGCCCAAGGCCAGGCACAGCGACAGCAGGCCGATGGATGCGAAGCAGCGCGAAACAAGGAGTGATCTGGTCGTCGTCGTGGGCACTTCATCCTCCGCGACCGCCGATGCCGGGCGGATCCGCAAAGCCGCCGCCAGCATAGCACGCCCGCGGGCCGGGCTGCCACGTCGGCGCGCTAGGGCGCCGTCGCGGACACCTGCACCGGGCAACTGAAGTACACCTGACCATCATTGCCGGGCAGGGAGATGCCGGCTTCGGCCTCGCTCAAGGGTTCCGGATCGGCCAGCCACCCAGCCGCCACCGCCGCGCGCAGGGCGGCAATCGACTGAATGCTCGATTGATCCTGCTGGCCCGTCGTGTCGATCAGCGGCACCGCGGCATCGTGCTGCGGCAGGACGCGCACCGTGCTGACGCGCCACAGTGGCGAGTAGGCGCTTGCGGCATCCTTCGGATCCGCCGGCGGCAAAAACGGAGCAGCCATGAGGATATGGTTCGTGTCCGACTTGTCGCCGTCGTGGGTGAAGTCCGCATCTGCGTCCATCTCGCTCACCCAGCCGCGCGCCGCGTTCGCCAGCGTGCAGAGCGGCGAGGTCGATCCTCCTGGGCAATCGCGCCGCAAGACTATGAGATCGCTGACGATCATCAGCGGTCGCGACTGGCTCGACGGATCCGCCGGTCCCACGCCTTCGCTGGCACTGAAGTCGTAGAAATGCACGCGGTACTGCTTGTGCCAGCCCTGGCGGTCCTCGATCGTGCGGCGCTTGACGCCCGGCTGGCCCACCAGATCGGCGTCCGGGTTCTCCAGCGTCGTGCCGGCCAGGACCAGGGCGCAGTGCATGACGGCAGGACCCGGACCGATCGTGCCGCCGTGGTCGAAGACGTCCTGCTCCAAGCGCACGTGACCTTCAGCCACGGCTTTCTTGATGCCGTCCACGGACTTGAGATCGCCCGCGTGGTAGGTGGCCGGCACGCGCACGACCCACACCAGCCAGTACGGCGAGTAGCCGGTCTCGCCGGGCATCCGCGCAAACACCGGATCGCCCACCATTCTCGCCCATTGGGCATGCCCGCGGGCGTCGAACGGGCAGAGCGCATCGCCTTCGCGGCAAAAGACGAACGCATCGGCGGTCATGCGCGAGGACAGGCCGAACAGCCAGCAGCCGATCGGGTTGCCGTCGAAAAAGCCGTTGATCTGTTTGACGACGCGGCTGCCGTCCTCCTGGATGCGGCCGGGCCACACGACGCGCGCCTTCTGGTCGACCACGGAGTCGAGCGGGCCCAGGCTCGGTTCGGCGCTGGACGGCGCGCTGGAAGTGCAGGCGGCGACGCAGAGCGCGACGAAGAGGGGCCACCACCGCCCGGCCGCGCCGGCGCGTCGCATCGCTGTTCTGCCGCCCATGGCGCCTCCGCATCGCGTTTGCCGCACGAGGCTAGCAGATGCCGGGTCGGGCGTCGTGTTGATCTCTCACCGCGAGAAGCCTACGTTGTCGCGTGGCCTCGAGGATGCCCGGATGCCAGCGCTCTCCCACGACGTGACCGAAACTGCCGCGCACGCCGCATGGCTGGACGAGATCCTGGCGTGCCACGGCGAGGATCTGGTTGCGCTCCTCCAGGAAATCCAGAAGAAGTTCGGACAGATGCCCAAAGACGTGCTGACCGCGTTGGCGGCGCGCTCCGGCATCCCGCTGGCGCGCATCTTCGGCGTCGCCACCTTCTACGGCAGCTTCTCGCTCAAGCGCCGCGGCCGCGTGGTCATCCGCGTGTGCAAGGGCACGGCCTGCCACGTGCGCGGCGCGGCGCGCATCACCGAAGCCATCGGCAAGCGCCTCGACATCCCGCCCGGCGGCACAACGTCCGACCTCGCCTTCACGCTGGAAACCGTCGCGTGTCTCGGCTGTTGCAGCCTGGCGCCCGTGATGACCGTCGGCAGCGACACGCACGCACGCCTCGACCGCCAGCGCGCCGTGGCCGCCGTCGACGAGTGCGCGGGCGACGCGGCAGGGCGGGCGCCACCGTGAACCGCATCCGCATCGGCATGGGCTCCTGCGGCATCGCGGCGGGCGCAAAGCGAGTGAAATCAGCCATCGAGCGCCACATGGGCGCGACGGGCCTGACGGCGGAGGTCGGCATCACCGGCTGCCTGGGCCTGTGCTACCGCGAAGTGCTGGTCGAGATCGACGGCGGTCCGCTCGGCCGCTGCTTGTACGGCGACGTCACGCCGGACCTCGTGCCGGCGCTGCTGGACGCCCACCTGCGCGATGGCGTCGCGCCGGCCGAGCGCCTGATCGCGCGCGGCGATGACCTCGTGGCGGAGCAGCCGTTCCTGGCCTTGCAGCACCGCCTCGTGCTGGGCCGCTGCGGCCGCGTCGATCCCGAGTCGTTGCAAGATGCCAGAAACCACGGCGGGTATCGGGGTCTGGCGCGCGCCCTGGCGCAATCCTCCCCGCAAGCCGTGCTGGCCGAAGTCGCGGCGGCTGGCCTGCGCGGACGCGGCGGTGCCGGCTTCCCGACGGCGCGCAAATGGCAACTGGCCCGCGATGCAGCCGGCGATGCGCGCTATGTCGTGTGCAACGCCGACGAAGGCGATCCGGGCGCGTTCATGGACCGCAACCTCTTGGAAGGCGACCCGCATGCCGTCCTGGAAGGCATGATCCTCGCCGCGTGGGCCATCGGCGCCGCAGAGGGCATCGTCTACGTCCGCGATGAATACCCGTTGGCAGTCGAGCGGTTGCAGAAGGCTGTCGTTCAAGCGCGCGGCGCCGGTCTGCTCGGCCGCGACATCCTGGGCAGCGGCTTTGCCTTCGATGTGACGGTGCGCCGCGGCGCCGGCGCCTTTGTCTGCGGCGAAGAAACCGCCCTGATCGCGGCACTTGAAGGCGAGCGCGGCATCCCGCGCCGCCGGCCGCCGTTCCCGGTGGAGCGCGGCCTGTGGAGCCGCCCCACCAGCATCAACAACGTCGAGACCTACGCCAACGTCGCGTGGATCCTCGGCAACGGCGCGAGCGCCTACGCCCGCCTCGGCTCCGACGGCAACCGCGGCACCAAGGTCTTCTC
>CAIXAA010000571.1 GCA_903917305.1 uncultured Myxococcales bacterium
CGGCGGCGCGGGCGGCCACGGCGGCGGCGGCGGCGGCGGCTGCGGCGGACCGGCGGCGGTGCTGGTGCTGGTCGGCGCGCCGAACGGCAGCGCGACGTCGCTGCAAAAGCAGAACTTCTTCAAGGTGTCCGGCAAGGCCGGCAAGGGCGGGCCGGGCGGGCCGTCGATCGGCGCGATGGGGCAGCCGGGCGTCGATGGGCTGGTGCAGGCGGTCTTGCTGTTCTAGCTGCGACCGGCTCCGGCTCCGGCTCCGGCTCCGGCTCCGGCTCCGGCTCCGGCTCCGGCTCCGGAAGAATCCTACAAAAACGCCGGATCGCGGTACACGCCGAACTCGTCGCGGAACACCTGCGAGATCTCGCCCAGCGTCACGTACTGCTTGACGCCCGCGAGGATCGGCGGCACCAGGTTCGAGCCGTCGCGGCACGCCTTGCGCACCGCATCCAGCGCCCGCGCCGCGGCGTCGGCGTCGCGCTGCAACTTGACCTCGCGGCAGCGCGCGATCTGGTTGGCCTCGACGGTCGGATCGATGGCAAGCAGCGGAATACTCTCGCCCTTCTCCTCGACCTGGCTGTTGACGCCGACGACCCTGCGCTCGCCCGACTCGACGCGCTGCTGGAAGCGGAACGCGCTCTCGGCGATCTCGCGCTGCGGATAGCCGACCTCGATGGCGCGCACGATGCCGCCCAGATCGTCAATTTTCTGAATGATCGCCAGCGCTTCCGCCTCCATGCGATCGGTCAGGTGCTCGACCAGGTAGCTGCCGCCGAGCGGATCGACGACGCTCGCGATCCCGGATTCCTCCGCGATCACCTGCTGCGTACGCAGCGCCAGCTTGGCCGCAGCCTCGGTCGGCAGCGCGTAGGTCTCGTCGAGCGAGTTCGTGTGCAGCGACTGCGTGCCGCCCAGCACCGCCGCGATCGCCTGGATGGTCGTGCGCACCACGTTGTTCATCGGCTGCTGCGCGGTCAGCGACACGCCGGCGGTCTGGCAGTGCGTGCGCAACATCCAGGAGCGCGGGTTCTTGGCGTGGAAGCGCTCCTTCATGATCCGCGCCCACAGCCGCCGTGCCGCGCGCAACTTGCCGATCTCCTCAAAGAAATCGTTGTGGACGTCAAAGAAGAAGCTCAGGCGCGGCGCGAACTCGTCGACGTCCAAGCCGGCTTCGATGCCCGCCTGCACGTAGCCGATGCCGTCGGCGAGCGTGAAGGCGAGCTCCTGCACGGCCGTCGCGCCAGCTTCGCGGATGTGGTAGCCGGAGATGGAAATCGTGTTCCACCTCGGCAGGTTGTGCGTGCAGAACGCCAGCATGTCGCGGATGATGCGCATCGATGGCCGCGGCGGGCTGATCCACTCCTTTTGCGCAATGAATTCCTTGAGAATGTCGTTCTGCAGCGTGCCGCCGATGCGGTTGTAGGGCACGCCCTGCCGCTCCGCCACCGCGACGTAGAGCGCCAGCATCGCGATGGCCGGCGCGTTGATCGTCATCGACGTCGTCACGTCGCCCAGCGGGATGTCGCCAAAGAGCGCTTCCATGTCGCGGAGATGCGAGACGTTGGTTCCTTCGCGCCCGACTTCGCCCTCACTCATCGCGTGGTCGGGGTCGTAGCCCATCAGCGTCGGCATGTCGAAGGCCGTCGACAGACCGGTCGTGCCCTGCGAAAGCAGGTACTTGAAGCGCGCGTTGGTGTCCTCCGGCGTGCCGAAGCCGGCAAACATGCGCATGGTCCAGGGCTTGCCGCGGTACATGTTGATGTGCACGCCGCGGGTGTACGGGTACTGGCCCGGCACGCCGACCTGATCGAAGTACGCCGCATCGGCTTCGCGAGGAAAGTACGCCACTTCCATCGGACGGCCATCGAGGGACAGGAAGCGATCCTGGCGCTCCGGCGTGCGCGCGACCGCTTGCGCGAAGCCCGTCAGGCGCGGATCAGCGTCCGCGCCCAAGGCAGAAGCCGGCACGGCCACCGCGGAAGCACAGGCTTGGGGACGCGAGGCATCCTCCGGCGTTGGGGTACGGGCGGAGGTCGCGTCCGAGTCGTGCTGAGTCATGTCGATGTCCTTGCGTTTGCGCGCGACAGGCGGCATGGATCGCTGCCGCCGGTGGCGCGTGACTGTACGCCGGTGCAGTTGCGCAAGGCAATCGCGCGTTGCGGTCTGGAGGTGGCTATCGCGGTCCGCAGCAACAGCTTGCCCGCCGTGCGTCCGTGCCTGGACGCCGTGCGCCGGACCGTGCGTTCCCGCCGCCTCTGGCAGCCGGGAACGCGGCTGGTGCTGGCGTGCAGTGGCGGCCTCGATTCGCTGGCTGCGCTGGAAATCCTCGCGCGATTGCGGCCTTCGCTGGGGCACACCTTGGCAGTGGCCCACGTCGAGCACGGCTTGTGGCCGGGCAATGCGGCGGCAGTGGAGCACGTGGCGGCGGCAGCGCAGGCGCACGGCCTGGATTTCGCCTGCGAGCGCCTGAACTTGGAGCATGGCGCCGATCTGGAGCACCGCGCCCGCACGGCGCGCTATGCCGCGCTGCACCGCTTGCGCCTGGAGTTGGGCGGCGCCCTGCTGGCCACCGCGCACCACGCCGACGACCAGGCCGAGACGTTGCTGATGCGCATGGCGCGCGGCTGCGGTCCTGAGGCACTGGCCGGCATTCGCGCCCATCGCGACGATGCCGTGGTGCGACCGCTGCTCGGCCTCGCTCGCGCCGATCTGCGGAAACTGGCCGACGCGCTTGGTCTTTCCTGGATCGAGGATGTGAGCAACGCCGACACCGCCTTCCTGCGCAACCGCCTGCGCCACGACGTGCTGCCGGTGCTCGAGGCGGCGCTGCCGGGCGCGACGGCGGGGCTGGCGCGCACCGCGGCGCACAGCGCCGATCAGGAAGGCGTGCTGCAAGCCTGGATGACGCGGGCGCTGCGCGACGCCTGGACGCTGGATCCCGCGGGTCCGTCCGTGCTGCTGCGCGCCGATGCCGTGCCGGCCGAGGCGCCGCTGCTGGGCTCCCTGCTGCAGCACGTCTGCCGCCATTTCGGGCTTGCCGCCCCGTCGCTGCGCGCTGTGGAACAGTTCTGCGCGTTTGTTGCGACGAAAGGTGATTCCCATTGCCAGGTGCGGGGTTTGCTGGTGGAGCGCCAGGCTTGCGCATGGCGATTCACACCCCAAGACGTTGCGCGACCCACGGGTGCGGACTAACCTTGCTGGGCAGCGTGTTCGGAGAGATGCAAGCCAACCTGTCCCTGCGTTCCTGGAGGATGCAGACCCTGGAAGGGCCACGAAGCGCCGCGAGGAGAAAGCGTTGAAGCATTACAAGAGCATGCTCGTCTGGGTCGCCCTGATCCTGCTGTTCGTGTTCATCTATCAGGGATTGCGCTCGGGCGGCGGTGGTCCGGAGATCACGTTCACAGCGTTCGTCAATGACGCGCTGCACACGACGGATCCCAACCAGCAAGTAGATGAAATCACGGTGAGAGGCACGGCCATCGAAGGCACGCGCAAGGCCACCGGCGAGACGTTCCGCACGACGGGTGACATCAAGGACTTCGCCAAGGACTTGATCAACAAGGGCGTCATCATCACCTACGAGCGCGAGGACCAGAACGCGCTGTGGATCTCGATCCTGTCGACGTGGCTGCCGATGTTGCTGCTGCTCGGCCTGTTCTTCTTCTTCATGCGCCAGCTGCAGTCCGGCGGCAGCCGCGCGATGAGCTTTGGCAAGTCCAAGGCCAAGATGATGACCGAAGCCACGAACAAGGTGACGTTCGAGGACGTGGCGGGCATCGAGGAGTCGAAGAACGAGCTGGAGGAAATCATCCACTTCCTGCGCGATCCCAAGAAGTTCACCAAGCTCGGCGGTCGCATCCCCAAGGGCGTGCTGCTGATGGGCCCTCCCGGTACTGGCAAAACGCTGCTGGCGCGCGCAGTTGCGGGCGAAGCGGGCGTGCCGTTCTTCTCGATCTCCGGCTCCGACTTCGTCGAGATGTTCGTGGGCGTGGGCGCGAGCCGCGTGCGCGATCTGTTCGAGCAGGGCAAGAAGAACGCGCCGTGCATCATCTTCATTGACGAAATCGACGCCGTCGGCCGCCATCGCGGCGCGGGCATGGGCGGCGGTCACGACGAGCGCGAGCAGACGCTCAACCAGCTGCTCGTCGAGATGGACGGCTTCGACAACAACACCGGCGTGATTCTGATGGCGGCGACGAACCGTCCGGACGTGTTGGATCCCGCGCTCTTGCGCGCTGGCCGCTTCGACCGCCGCGTCGTGGTGCCGGTGCCGGACGCCAAGGGCCGCGCGCTGATCTTGAAGGTGCACACGCGCAAGGTGCCGCTGTCGCCGGACGTGGATCTGTCGACGATCGCCCGCGGTACGCCGGGCTTTGCCGGCGCGGATCTGGAGAACCTCGTCAACGAAGCGGCACTGCTCGCGGCGCGGCACGATCAAGAAGTCGTGGCAATGCGCGACTTTGAGTCGTCCAAGGACAAGGTGCTGATGGGCGCCGAGCGCCGCGGCATGATGCTCAACGCCGACGAATTGAAGCTGACCGCAGTGCACGAGGCGGGACACGCCCTGGTGGGCAAGCACCTGGCGAGCTCGGACCCGCTGCACAAGGTGACGATCGTGCCGCGTGGCCGTGCGCTGGGCCTGACGCAGCAACTGCCGGATCGCGACCGCTATTCGCACAGCGCGACCTACCTGCACGACCGCATCAGCGTGATGATGGGCGGGCGCATCGCCGAGGACCTCGTGCTCGGCGAGATCACGACGGGCGCGGCGAACGATATCGAGCAGGCGACCGAGCTGGCGCGGCAGATGGTGTGCGAGTGGGGCATGAGCCGTCTGGGTCCGCTGGCCTTCGGCGAGAAGCAGGGCGAGCCGTTCCTCGGGCGCGACTTCACCCACCACCGCAACTTCTCGGAGTCGACGGCGGTGCAGGTCGACCAGGAGATCCGGCGCATCGTCGACGAGAACTACAACCGCGCCCGGCAGATCCTCATCGATTTCCGCGACCAGCTGGATCTGCTGACGGGCGCGCTGCTGGAGTTCGAGACGCTGGACGGCGAAGAGGTCGACTGGCTGTTGGAAGGCAAGAGCATCAGCGAGTTGCGCGCAAACCGCGAGGCGCAGACCAAGCACCGCGCTGCGCAGGCGGAAGCTGCGGCGGGAGCGGCCAAGCGTCCCACGCCGCCGGTGCTCGACACCCTGCCCGGCCTGCCAGAACCCCTGACGCACTAAGCCTTTCGGAGTGCGCCGATGCGCTTGGGCGGCCGCGAGCTGGACCTCACGCGGCCGCTGCTGGTCGGCATCCTCAATGTGACGCCGGATTCCTTCTCCGACGGCGGGCAACTGCCCGATGCGCAAGCCGTGCTCGCCCGTGCGAGCCAGATGCTGGACGACGGAGCGGATCTCCTGGATATTGGTGGCGAATCGACCAGGCCGGGCGCGGAGCCGGTCGGCGTGGACGTGGAACTGCAGCGCGTCCTGCCCGCCTTCGCGGCGCTGCAAGGGCTGCCGGTGCCGCTGTCGATCGACACGCGCCGGGCGAAGGTCGCCGACGCCGCCCTCGAACTCGGCGCGGTCATGGTCAATGACGTCAGCGGCTTTGGCGATCCGGACATGGGGGCCGTCGTCGCGCGTCACGGCGCCGCTTGGGTGCTCATGCACATGCCGCACGCGGTGGGCGCGATGCCGCAATCGGGCCGCGCCGGTGCCATGCCGGCGGGCGTCGCGGAAGGCCTGGAACGCGTTGCGCAAGATCTGGAGGCTGCGGTGCAGCGGGCCGTGGCCGCGGGCGTCGATCGCCGCCAGATCGCTGTCGATCCAGGGGTCGGCTTTGGCAAGACACTGCAGCAGAACCTCGCATTCTTGCGAGGAGGCGGTCCCCTTGCTACGCTCGGGCTGCCGCTGTACCTCGGGCCATCGCGCAAGTCCTTCATCGGTGCAGTGAGCGGGGCGCCGGTCGGAGACCGCGTCTGGGGCACGGCGGCGGCAGTGACGGCAGCCGTGCTCGGGGGCGCAGCCTTCGTTCGCGTCCATGATGTCGCGGCCATGCGCCAAGTCGTCGATGTCGCCACGGCGCTGCGCGACGCCGTCGCGCAGGGTGAGCGCACAGCGTGAGAGCGAGGTTGAGTTGCTGGACCAGGACTTCCATCTGAGCACGCTGCTGCAATGGCGCTGGCTGCTCGATATTGGCCTGGTTGCGCTCCTCATCTACAACCTGCTGGTCCTGCTGCGAGGTTCGCGCTCGGGCGCGATGCTCTTCGCCGTCGCGGGCATGTTCGGCATCTACTACCTCAGCCAGGACGACCTGCTCGACCTGCCGACGGTCAACTGGGTGCTCGACCGCTTCATCAGCTCCATCGTGATTTTGTTCGTGATTCTGTTCCAGGAGGACATCCGCCGCGCGCTGACCTCCGTGGTGCGCTCGCCGCTCGTCTTCTCGCCCAAGGATCCGGCCTCGAACGCGGTGCTCGAAGAGGTGCTGCGCGCCTGCACGGTGCTGACGCAGCGCCACCTCGGCGCGCTGATCGTCATCGAGCAGGAGGCGTCCCTCGATCGCTACGTCGAGGACGGCGTGCCCATCGGCGCGGAAGTGTCCTGGCAGCTGCTGCTCGCCCTGTTCATCCCGGAGCACATGAACGCCACGCACGATGGCGCTGTGATCATTCAGAAGGGTCGCATCGCGGCTGCGGCCTGCTTCCTGCCGCTCGCCGGTGGACCGGGCATTCCCGGCACGCTCGGCTCCCGGCACCGCGCGGCGCTGGGTCTGGCCGACGAGACGGATGCCATCGTGGTCGTCGTGTCGGAAGAGTCGGCCACCTGCTCGATCGCCTACATGGGCCAGCTCGATCTCAACCTGCAGCCCGCGGACCTGCGCGAGCGCTTTCGCGTGGTGTTCAGCGACTCGCCGGATGGCGCGGCGCCGTGGCGGCGGGCGTGGCGACGGCGGATCAATGCGCACGGCACACCAGCCAGCGCTCCGGGGCCGCGCTCCACCGCGTTGCCCAGCCACATTTCGCACACGCCCGCCCCGGTGCCGGCCAGCGCGCGACCGCCCGCGCCGGCCATGGACCTCGACGACGAGCCCGCCGATGAGAGCGGCGACGGGGAGGCCACGCCGTGATGGACTTCCTCCGGGCGCTGCGCAGCGCGGTCACACACAATTTCGGTCTCAAGCTGCTGGCCTTGCTGCTGGCCGTGCTGATCCACGTGGTGGTGCAGCGCGACAGCGTGCGCGAGGCGGTGGTCGACCTGCCCATCTCGATCATCAACGTGCCCAACGGCCAGGTGCTTGCGGGGCCGGTGCCGGAGATCGCCAAGGCCCGCGTGCGCGGTCGCTGGGGCGGCATTCGCGAGCTGCTCTCGGATCGCTCGGCGCGCATCGTCGTCGATGCCGGTTTGCACCGCAGCGGCGGTCGCTTCGTCTTCGAGCAGCGGGCCGTGGCCCAGCAGCTCGCGACGGCCCATGTCGAAGTGCTGGCGGTGGATCCGGCTTGGATCGACCTGCACTTCGAGCCGCTGGAGCACCGCAGCGTGCCTGTCGAGCCCATGCTGGCCGGCGAGCCGGCGCCGGGCTTCCGCGTGACTGCGGCGTCCGTGCACGTCGACCCGGCGAAGGTCGACGTTTCGGGACCGGCGAGCCAGGTCCGAAAACTGTTGACGGTGCAGACTGTTTCGCTCGATCTGGCGGGAACGGACCATGATGTCCGCACGACGGTCCACCTCCAGGTGCCGCCCGGCCGCGTGGTGCGCATCGCGCCCGAAGAAGTGACCGTGGACGTGCGCCTCGACGAGCAGACGGTCACGCGCACGTTGCCGCCGCAGCCGATTGTCGTGCGCGGATGTCCCGAAGGCAGCCGCTGCACCGTCGATCCGGCCGAGGTGGAGCTGCGCATCGAAGGACCGGCGCGGGCTGCCAGTGCCTTCGCCGCGCACCCGCCGGACAACATCGTGTACGCCGATCTGGCGGGACCGCTTGGGCGCGGCGAGCATGTCGTCCGCCTCGGCCTCAATGCCGTCAAGGGGTTGACCCTCACGCCAGCGCCGGCGGTTGCAAAGTTTGTGGTGGTGGGCGAGAACCCGCCGCAACCGTGATCCGCAAGGCTCATCCGGAGGCACGCGCTTGGCCCTGATCGTCCAGAAGTTCGGCGGCACGTCGATGGGTTCCATCGAACGCATCCAGCATGTCGCACGTCGCGCGGTGGCCACCCACAACGCGGGCAACCAGGTGGTCGTCGTCGTGTCGGCGATGGCTGGCGAGACCAACCGCTTGCTCGCACTGGCCGGTCAGGTCACGAAACGTCCGCATGATCGGGAGATCGACGTGCTCCTCGCCACCGGCGAGCAGGTGTCGATCGCGCTCTTGGCCCTGGCCATCGAGGAGCTGGGCTGCGACGCGCGCTCCTTCCTCGGCCACCAGGTGCAGATCCGCACCGACGGCGTGCACGGCAGCGCGCGCATCCGCACCATCGACGCCACGCCGGTCGAGGAGACGCTGCAGCGCGGCGCCATCGTCGTCGTCGCCGGCTTCCAAGGCGTGGACGAAGAGGGCGACATCACGACGCTCGGGCGCGGCGGCAGCGACCTTTCGGCCGTGGCCATGGCGGCGGCGCTCAAGGCCGACGCCTGCGAAATCTACAGCGATGTCGATGGCATCTACACGACCGACCCGAACGTCTGCGAACGGGCGCGCCGCATCGACCGCATCAGCGGCGAAGAGATGCTCGAGCTCGCCAGCCAGGGCGCCAAGGTCCTGCAGGCGCGCTCGGTCGAATTCGCGTTGAAATACAAGGTTGCGATCCACTGCCGCTCCTCGTTTCACGACGGCGAGGGAAGCTGGGTCCTGCCCGAGGAGCTGAACGTGGAAGGAGCCATCGTCACGGGCGTCGCCTATGACCGCAACAGCGCCAAGCTCACGGTGGTGGACGTGCCCGATGTCCCCGGCACCGTCGCTGCGCTGTTCCAGCCGCTCGCGGACGCCCACATCAACGTCGACGTGATCGTGCAGAACATCTCGTTCGAAGGCCGCACCGACGTCACGTTCACGGTGCCGCGCAACGAAGCCGACCAGGCGGTGGCGCTCGCGAATGCCGCTGGCGCTGTGCACGGTTGGGGCAAGCTGCTGTGCGACAAGCAGGTGACCAAGATTTCGGTCGTGGGCGCGGGCATGCGCTCGCAGCCGGGCGTGGCGCTGCGCATGTTTGCCGCGCTCGGCAAGGCGGGGATCAACATCCAGCTGATTTCCACCAGCGAAATCAAGATCTCCTGCGTAATTGAAGACAAGTACACGGAGCTGGCGGTGCGCGTGCTGCACGACGCCTTCGAGCTCGAGAAGCCCCCGTCCGAGCGCGGCGTGTAGCGCTGCCGGCTCGGGTGGTTTGCGGCACAGCGCGCTGCGCAGCCGCTCCGCCATCACCGGCCCGACTCCGCGAACAATCCCAACAAGATCTCCCGTTTGCATGCATGACGGGCGGCCATGGCAGGCGAGCGCCAATGCCTGCGCCACTTTCGTGCCCACGCCCGGCACGGCGCGCCAGTCCGCCGCCTGCGCCGTCGCCGGGTCGATGCAGCCCAAGGCCGCCCGCTGCTGCCCCGCCTGCGCGGGCAAGGGCATGAGGTTGACACGGCTTGGCGAAGCCGCATCTGGCATCCCGCGCAGGTGCGCCAGCGCGGCCAAGGCCACGAGCGCAAGCAGCCGCAGCGACGCGGGATCGGTGCGCGGCGAACGGGACGGCGTCACGGCCAACCCCACGTGTCGACAACGTCGCGCGCTTGAGCAGCAGCGGTGCGCAACCAACCGGATTCACGCAAGCTGCACCAGCCGCCGCTGGCCACGATGACGTGATCGAGCAGCGCCACGCCGCAGAGTTGCGCCGCCGCACCCAACCGGCGGGTGAACGCGAGATCGGCCTGGCTGGGCGTCGCCATGCCGCTCGGGTGGTTGTGCACCGCGATCAGTGCGACGGCACCGGCCGCCAGCGCCGGCGCCAACAGGTCGCGCGGTGCCGCCGC
Organism: uncultured Myxococcales bacterium; assembly: GCA_903917305.1. GTDB lineage: Bacteria > Myxococcota_A > UBA9042 > UBA9042 > UBA9042 > CAIXAA01. The sequence goes on from CAIXAA010000571.1 coordinate 9,998, forward strand.
AACGCCCACCGCGGTGCCAGTCATGCGCCGCTCGCAGACGATCCGCCGCTCTGCATCGAGGCCAATGCCGATCAGCACCTCGACGTCCGCCAACGCAAGATCCCGAAAGCGCGCGACAACACACAGCGGGAAGCGCAACTGCACCTGCCCGCCCGGCCCTGCACCCCTTGCGTCCACCACCCAGCACTGCGACTCTGTCATGCACGCCTCCGTCGGTCATCGCGCACTTGTCGCTGATGCATCCGGCGTGCCAACACGCGGCAATGACAGTTCTGATGCAACTTTGACGACTTATGAACGCGCTGGTGCAACACCCTTGGTCTCAGTCTCAGTCTCAGTCTCCGTTCCAGTCCCTGTCGCTGCCGCAGGCCCGGCCGCTCGCTCGCTTTTCCTTGACCGCGGACCGGTCGCCGCCACAATGATCGAATGAACAGCGGGGCTTCGATGCGCGCACTCCTCCACTCCTTGGCTTCTTCCGGACGAGCCGCCGCGCTGCTGCTGCTCGCCACCGGCCTGTGCCTGTCCGCCTGCAGCACCGCAGGCACGGGCCCCGCCGCCGCCGTCGGCGTCGACAATGGCCTGACGGTCACGATCAGCGCTCCCGCCATTCCTCCCCCGCCCGCCACCGGCCCGCTGCTCGTCTCCGGGTCCATGGCCGTCTCCGGCAAGGTCGACGTGCCCGCCGGCACCAAGCTCACGTCCGTGGTCGTGACGGTGGGCGCGCTGACCTCCACCGCGAAGATCCAGACCGGCAACAAGTTCAGCCTCGACCCGCCGATCGACTCCAAGCAGCTCAAGGATGGCGGCGCCACGGTCACGGTGACGGCGAATGGCACCGGCGGCGCGACCGGCAGCGCGCAAGTATCCATCCAGGTTGACAATACCGCGCCCACCATCCAGTTCCTGACGCCGGTCGACGGCGACGTCAAGGTCGGCAAGGTGGCGATCCAGATCAAGGTCGCGGACAAGAACTTCAAGTCCGCGACGTTGCAGTACGGCGTCTATGCGAGCGACAACACGGCTCCCACCGACTTCCTGCCGCTGCTGCCGACGGTCACCGCGCCAGCCGTCGCGGCGCCGATCACCAAGCCGGGCACCTACAACTTCGTGCTCGATCGTTCGCCGGACCCGTCAGCCAAGATCCTGCTCAAGCTGACTGCGACCGACACGGCCAACAATTCGCCGCAGGAGGCGACGGTGTCCGTGGACATCGTCCGGCAGCCGCACTTCCTCGGCAATAGCGGCGATGGGGATGGATTTCAGAACGAGATCCGCGACATGCAGATCGCGGACATGAACGGCGACGGCATCCTGGACGCCGTGCTGGCGACGTCGACCGGCGTGGCGGTGACCTACGGCGTGCCGTCGACGGACGATCCGACCAAGGGTTCCGGGCACTTCGAGCCGATCAAGGATCCGCCGCCGGACACCGTCGTCACGACCGGCAAGAACATCCCGGGCGGCTCGATGACCAATGTGTTGCTGGTCGACCTGGACGCGGACGGCGACCTGGACGTCATCGCCATCGGCAAGGCGCCGGACGCGACTCTTGCCGTCGTTCCAACGGCTTGGGCGCTGCTCAACGTCGAATACGACACGGTGGACAAGACGACCAAGGCGCCGGTTCCAGGGCGCGCGCTCAAGCTGCTGGACAAGCTGGCGTTGCCGGATGAGGCGCTGAGTGCCGCGCTGGGCGACCTGAACGCGGACGGCCTGCAGGACGTCATCATCGGCTCCAAGAACGACAAAGGCCTGACGACGTTGATGCTGCAGCTGAATCCGGACTGCAAGACCGCCAGCGGCTTGAAGAAGTGCAAGGGCATCGACATTCCGGCCAGCCAAAGCGCCGCCGACCTCAACCCGATCACCAAGGTCACCGGCGCCGTGGTCTTCCCCAAGGACACGCACACCACGACGCAGTTCGGCGTGACGGCCATCAGCTCGATCGCGGTGGCCGACTTCTTCGCCGACGACAACAAGGCCCTCGACGTGTGCGTCGGCGAGTCAGCGCGGCCGATCGTGAGCTGCTACAGAAACCTCAAGCGCGATGGCACGTTCGAGCAGGCACAGGACGCCTACACGATGACGGACGCCTCCGACACGCGCCTCATCCTGGCCACGAAGTGGAACTCGGCGACTGCCGACGATACGCCGGACCTGATCGTGGCCAGCTCCAGCGGGATCATGCGTTGGCTGGCGGGCGACCACGCGGGCGGCCTCGCGTTCCAGCCCGGCATTTACAGGGAGGTCTACGGCGCCGTGCCGACCGACATGGTGCAGGCCAACATCGGGCCAGGCAACACGCCCTACATCCTGTACGTCGACGCCGGCCGCGTCGGAACCGTCGTGCCGCTGCTGCCCAACGACGACAGCATGAACTCGATGTGTTTTCGCTCTTGGATCCTGGGCGGTTCCGTCAGCAAGGTCTCGGTTGGCGACGTCGACAACGACGGCTTGCCGGACATCGTCTCGCTGGACGGCGCCTCCGGCATCTTCGTCACCGTACCCGCCACGGACACTACGCCAGCGAGCATGCACGAGCAGCCGAGCGCCCTGGCCGTCGCCTTGGGCCAGCCGCAGCAGGACTTCCGCGCGCCTACCGTGCACCATGTGTGCGGCCAGAGGCCGGCGGGCTTCTTCGGCACGCTGGATGTCAGTGCGATGGCCTTTCAGGACTTCAATGCCGATCAAAAGGCTGACTTGCTGCTGATTGGCAAGCGAAGTTGGTC
>CAIXAA010000572.1 GCA_903917305.1 uncultured Myxococcales bacterium
GCTACCACCGCGAGCAGGATCATCAGTCCGGCCGCCGAGAGCCACAGGCCCTGGACATGGCCGAACGCCGTGGCCAGGCCGCCGGCGACCAGCAGCGGCGCGTGCGCGCCGCTGTAGCGTCCGAGGCGGCTGCGCAGCTTCTCGTGCCATGCGCCCTGGCGGCCGGGACGCAGCCATACGGGCAGGAGCTGGATGGCGGCGCCGCTGACCAGGGGCAGCAGAAAGGCCGGGACCAGGCCGATCAGTGCGTCGCCGCCGTGGAGCATGCCGAGTGCGTGGCCGAGGCCCGCGAGGATCAGGCCGAGCAGACCGAGGCAGGACACGCCCAGGGCGGTGGCGGCGCCGTGCAGGCGGCCGAGCTGATCGGCATAACTCATGCACCAGCGGCCGCCCATGCGCAGCAACGGCACCAGGAAAAGGAGCGCGCCGATGCTCGCGAGCACGTTGCTCCAGCCCGCGCCCAGCGCGATCAGGGCGGCGCCGGCAAGGCCGAAACCGAGGTCCTGCCGCAGGCGTGCGGCGGCGAGCTCGTCCCAGCGGCCGGTGGCGGTGGGCAGCAGCACTTGCAGCGTGCCGATGGCGGTGAGTCCGACGAAGCCGAGCAGGTTGGCGTGCAGGTGAACCAGGCGCAGCGCCGCGCGTTGCGCCGGCCACAACCAGAGCAGCGGCACGGTGAACAGGGCGGCCAGGAGAAAGCAGAGAGCGGCGACGTACCAGGCCAGGCCCGGATGCGGCGGACCGAGGCTGCGTCGCGCTTTCAGGACCATCCACAGCAGCACGCTGGCGGCGGCCTTGGCCGCCAGGAGCACGCCGACGATGACCAGCGCGACACTGATCTCCGGCAGCTGAACCGCCATACTGGCGACCATTGCCAGGCCGCCCAGCCAGGCCAGGAAGGCCTGGTTCTCGACCGAACGCGGCGCACCGTCGCTGCGCGTCAGCACCGGGACGAAGTAGACCATGGCCGCGAGGATCAGCGGCATGATGCCCATCGCCAGCACCAGGTGCGCCACCAGCGCGGGCGGCAGCGCAGCGAACAGCCACAGCGCCAGGGCGGCGGTCATCATGCCGATGGCATTGGCGGCGAGCAGCGGCAAGCTTGCGGGGGGGCCGTTCGCAAGCATGGTCACCGGCTTGCGCCGCTGCTTTCGTTCAGCTCGTGATCCCGATGGGTCCTGCCGCGCAGCAGCGTGCCGGCCAAGGCGCTCACGGCGGCGACGGCGATCAGGATGGCGGCGCCGAGCAGCCAGGGGCGGCCATAAGCGCGGCGCAGGGCGACAAGTTCCCATGCCGTCCAAAGCCAGCTGGCGGCAGCGGCGTAGGCCAGGCCTTGAAGCAGCAGCAGGCTGCGGCGGCTCTTCAGCAGAAACAGCAGCGGCGCCATCAGACACAGCGTGGCCGGAATCAGCTCGCCCGCGCGCAGGAAGTGGGCCGCGATCAGGGCGGCGGCGATTGCGTAGAGTGCGATTCTGGCAAACATGGTGACCGCCATCCTGGCCCTTCCGCCGCGCGGGCGCCTTGATCTGGAACAATTCCGCAAACGGCTAGGCGATCCTGTTTTCGACCGCCCACACCGCCGCTTCGACGCGGGAACGGAAGCTCAACTTGCGCAGCAGGTTCTTGACATGGACTTTCACCGTGCCTTCGGTGATGGCGCAATCGCGCGCGATCAGCTTGTTGCTCTTGCCCTCGGCGAGGCCGCGCAGGATCTCCCGCTCGCGCTCGGTCAGTTCATGCACGCTGCGGTTCTTCGCCGCCGCCTCGGCGCGCAGCGCCTGCGCCAGCCGTCCGGCCAGTCCTTCGGAAATCACGGTCTGGCCGAACACCGCCTCCTTGATGCGGGCGAGCAGTTCCTCGGGTTCCATGTCCTTCAGCAGGTAGCCGTCGGCGCC
>CAIXAA010000573.1 GCA_903917305.1 uncultured Myxococcales bacterium
CTGACGGCGCTGCTGCTGGGCCACGTGCCGGACGTGCGCAGCGTGGAAGTCAATGAAGCGGCAGTGGTTCGCGCCCGCGTCTCGCTCAGCGGTCCGGCGCAGGCGCAGGGAACGCGGCTGAACCTCTTTTGCGGCGATGCCGCTCACCTGGCCGAGCCGCCGCAAAAAGGCGAGCTTTGGCTGCTCGATCCGGGTCGACCTGGGGCGCGCGAGCTGTGCGAGCAGGCGGCGCAGTCCGGTCCTGACCACATCGTCTACGTGTCGTGCGCGCTCGATACGCTGGCCCGCGACCTGCGCACGCTCGAGGCCGGCGGCTACCGCTGCCAGACTGCTGTCGCGATCGACGCCTTTCCGCATACGCCGCACCTGGAGATGGTCGTGCGCCTGGCGCGCCAACTCGACGGAACTTCCCCACCTTGCTAGGCTCGGCGGGCCGCGCGGACAGACCGCCGCAGCACCCCGCAGATCCTTTGCCCGCCACGAACGTCTGAGAGGCTAGCGCGATGTGGCTTCTGGCCATCGTCACCGGCGATGCACCGAGCGATGAAGCGCTGATGGAGCGGTATCTTGCCGGCGATGCGCGCGCCTTGGGCACGCTGTACGACCGGCACGCGCGGGCCCTTCGGGCGTTCGCTGCGCAACAAGGTGCGCTCCGGCCGGACGACGTGGTGCAGGATGCCTTCCTGCGGGTGGTGCGCAATGGCTCTGGATTCAAAGGGCAATCAAAGTTCAAGACCTGGCTGTACGCCATCGCGCGCAACCTGTGCATCGACGCTTCGCGGCGCGATCGGTTTCGCAACGGGCCTTCGCTCGACGCTCCGACGCGCGGCGAGGACGGCGACGGTCCGACGCTGGGCGAGCGCGTGGCCAGCGACGCGGTCGGCCTCGATGCCAGCCGCAACCTGGCCGACGACCAGTTTCGCGGCGCCTTCGAGAGCGCGATGGAGCGCCTGCCCACCGAACAACGCGAGGTCTTCGCCTTGCGCGAGCTGTCAGGACTGAGTTTTGCCGAGATTGCAGAAGCGACGGAGTGCAACGAGAACACGGTCAAGAGCCGAATGCGCTATGCCTTGAAGGCGTTGCGCGACGCGCTGCGCGACCATCTGTGAGTCGTGTATCGTAAGTCAGGGAGCCCGCGAGCGGGCAGCGTGGAGTCGATGGCGGTCAAGCCTCCCAGTTCCAGCGGTAGCGAGCGGCAGGACGTCGCCATCGTCGACGCGTACGAGCGCCGGCTGAAAGGCGAAACCACGCCGGGCCTGTCCGCGCAAGACGAGGCGGAGATCGAGGCGTACCTCGCGCTGCACGACCAGGTCGCGCGCATCGATCTGCCGGAAGTGGCGCCATCGGTGCGCGGGCTGGTGCTCTCCGCGGCGGCGCAGGCCATCGAGGAGCGCGAGAAGACCTCGTCCTTGAAGCATTTCCTGTCGTGGCTGCTGCGCCCGGGTCCCGCGGTCGTGGCGATGACGGCGGCGGCGATTGCCGTGGCCATTGCCGTTCGTCCGCAGCCGGCGCAGTCGCCGCCGGCGGCCGGTGCGCAGGCTGAGACGACGCTCAGCCCGGAAGCGGTCGCCGTCCTGGAGCCCGCACGGGAAGGGGCGGAGCCAGCACGGGAAGCAGCGCCGACCTTGCCAGCCGAAGCGCCACCGCCTGCCCTGCCGGCTGCGGCGCCGATGGTGGCCGAGGCAGCGCGGGCTGTTGAACCGCCTGCGCCAGCGAAAGCCGAGCCGTTGCATACGATTGCTGCGCAGCCGGCGTCGCTTGGCCCTCAGGAGGCGGCACCGGTCGATGCCCCGGCGCGCCGCCTCGTCGAAGCCAGGCCGGCCGCGCAAGGGTACAAGAACAACGATCGCTTGGCTGCGGGCGACCTGGATCTGGCGCCAAAGGCCAAGGCTCAAGCCGCGCCCGCGCCGCAAGCCGAGAAGGAAGTGGCCAACCGCGCGCCTGTCGCCCAAGAGGCGCCGCCACCGCAGCAAGCGCCAGAGCAGAACGCCAACGTGGCCGAGGCGCAGGGGCAGTTCGGACAGGCGGCGGGCAAGGCGGCGCCAAGCTATCGATTCCAGGACGATCTGGCGGATCGGACCGCGTCGATGGCCCCCGGTGCCAAGGGCGCGAACAGCATGGCCAACCAGCAGCGGGCACGGGCGGCCGCGGGTGCGGCAACGGCGGGCGCGGCGAACAACGCGGAAGGCGTGGCGGTGAACCCGGTGGCCCAGGCGCGCGCCGACGTCGAGAAGGCGGCGGATGCCCCGCAGCGGTTCGCGGCCTTGAAGCGCCTGGCCCTGGCTGCGCGCGCGGCGGGGGATGCCAAGACCGAGGCGTGGGCGCTGGCCGAGATGAAGACCGAAGCCGAGCGCACGGCGCAGCGGCAGGCGCAGAAGAAGGCCGCTGCTCCGGTGCAACAGCCGCAGCAGGCGGCGCCGCGCGCGAGCCAGATGCCGGCGACGACGAACCAGGCGCCGACGAAAGACTAGGAACCCAACCGGAAACGATGTTGGCTC
>CAIXAA010000574.1 GCA_903917305.1 uncultured Myxococcales bacterium
CCCTCCCCGCCGCCCGTGCTCGCGCTCGGCTTTCGTCCGTTCTTCCTGCTGGCGGGGCTGCTGGCGTCGCTGTGGCTGCCGATCTGGCTGCTGAACCTGCACGGCCTGTGGATCCTGCACGGCGCGCTGCAAGGCCCGGCGTGGCACGCGCACGAGATGCTGTTCGGCTTTGTCGCCGCGGTGCTGGCCGGCTTCCTGCTGACGGCCGTGCGCAACTGGACGGGCCAGCCGACGCCGTCCGGCTGGACGCTGGCCGGGCTGGCCGTGCTGTGGCTGCTGGCGCGGCTGCTGAACCTGTGGGGCGGCGCGCTGCCGCAAGCGCTGGCCATCGCGGTGGACGTCGCCTTCCTGCCGGCGGTGGGCGCCGCGCTGACCGTGCCGATCCTGCGCGCCAAGAACGTGCGCAACTTCGCGTTTCCGCCGCTGCTGCTGCTGATGGGCGGCGCCAACCTGCTGAGCCACCTGGGCATCACGCTGGGCACCAGCGCGGAGCAGATTGCGCTGGACCTCGTCATCGTCATCGTCGCCATCATCACCGGCCGCATCGTGCCGACCTTCACGCAGAACGCCCTCAAGCTGGAGACGACCAAGCGGCCGACGCTGGACAAGGCCGTGTTCGCCTGCCTGGCGGGCATGCTCATCTTCGACCGCGTGCCGCAGGCGGAAGCCGGTCGCGGGCTGCTGTCCTTCGTCGCGGGCGTGCTGCTGGCGGTGCGCATGGTCGGCTGGCAGTCCTGGCAGACGCGCAAGCTGCCGATCCTGTGGGTGCTGCACCTCGGGCACGCGTGGCTGGCGCTGGGGCTGATGCTGCGCGGCGTCGCGATCTTCGCGCCGGACGTGGTGCCGATGGCGACGGCGACGCACGCGCTGACGGTGGGAGCCATCGGCACGCTCATCCTCGGCATGATGGCGCGCGTCAGCCTGGGGCACACGGGCCGCCCGCTGGTGGTGAACAAGGTCATGGCGGTGGCGTTCGCGCTGCTGGCGCTGGCGGCGCTGGTGCGCACGCTGGTGCCGATGGCGGCGCCGGAGTTGCTGCTGCTGGGCTGGACGGTCGCGGGCGTGCTGTGGACGGCGGCTTTTGGGCTGTTCGTGGCGGTGTATGCGCCGATGCTGCTGGCGCCGCGGCCGGATGGGAAGGCGGGCTGAGCGGCTCCGGCTCCGGTCGCCCAGTGAACAAAGCCGCGCCCCGATGCGTTCGTGCTCAGGGCCCCGCGCACAACACGCTCGCGCGCGCCCCGGCCCGCTGGCATGCTGGGCCACGGAGGCCCCATGGATCGCCGCACCTTCCTACGCACCACCGCCGGTTTCGCCGCGCTCGCCACCGTCGGCGCGCTCGAGACCGAAGCGCTGGCGTCGCAGGCGGGGCTGGTCCGCGTGCGCACCCACACCGTGCCGTTTCTCGGCGCGGTGCACTGGCAGGGCCAGCACCTGCGCATCGCGCAGCTGAGCGACATCCACATCGGCTGGGGCACGCCGCCCGAGACGCTGGCCGCCGCGCAACGCCTCGCCCACGCCGCGCAGCCGGACCTGCTGGTGCTGACCGGCGATTTCCTGAACCATTCGCTGGTGGAGGCCGATGCGCTCGTGCGCTGGCTCGCCGGCCTGCCGCGCCCGGCCGTGGCGACGCTGGGCAACCATGACCATTGGAGCGGCGCGCTGGGCATCCGCCGCATCCTGGAACAGCAAGGGATTCCGGTGCTGCAGAACGAGTCGCTGGCCCTGGACCTCGGCGGCCAGCGCCTCACGCTGGCGGGCGTCGACGACGGCTTCACGCACCACGACGACGCGGAGAAGGCCTTCGGCCGCGTAGCCTTGCCGGATCACGCCCTGGTCCTGTCGCACGAGCCGCGCACGGCCGACCGCATCGCGCGCACCGGTGGCCGCCTCGTCCTGTCCGGCCACACGCACGGCGGCCAGGTCGTGCTGCCCGGCGTGACGCGCATGATTACGGCGATGGCCGGGATGCGCTACGTCGCGGGCTGGTACCAGGCCGGTGATGCGCAACTGTATGTGAACGCTGGTATCGGCTCGTCGGTGCGCCTCGCGCGCGTGGGGGAGCAGGCGATGCCGGAGCTGGCGGTGTTTGATCTCGGGTAGCGGCTACTCCCAGGTCCACCGCTAGGTCGAAGAGTCAGCCATTGATCCCGCACACCGCCGGTTGAAAACCGGCGGCTACGACAAC
>CAIXAA010000575.1 GCA_903917305.1 uncultured Myxococcales bacterium
TGCCGCGGCCCTTGCCGCCCGACCTTCCGAGCCTGCCGAATGAGCGCCCTGCAGCGACTACGCCAACCCTACACCATCCTTGGCCTCATCTGCCTGGGCATGCTGTGCGGCGTGTCCATCGAGAACCTGCACTTCTCCGACGGCCTGGTCGGCACCGCCTACCACCGCACGCAGATGATCTGGATCGTCCTCGGCTTGATCGGCGCCGGCATCGTCGCGACGCTCGATGTCGCGTTCGTCCGCAAGATCAGCCCGACGTTCTATCAGATCCTGGTGGTCCTGCTCGCCGCGGTGCTCGTCGTCGGCCGCGAGATCAACTACTCGCGCCGCTGGATCGAGATCGGCCCGATCAACATCCAACCCAGCGAGTTCATGAAGCTCGCCATCATCCTCGTGCTCGCCGATCACTTCGATCGCAAGCGAGCGCAGGAGGCATGGGCGCTGCGCCAGCTCGCCGTGCCGATCCTGATGATGATGGTGCCGGTGGTGCTCATCAACCGCGAGCCGGACCTGGGCACGTCGCTGTGCGTGGCGCTGATCGCTGGCGGCATCCTGCTCTACGACGGCATCCACCGCCGCACGCTGCTGACCGTGCTGGTTGTCGTGCTGGTCGGCGTGCCCGTGGCGTGGCAGTACGGCATCATCCGCAACTACCAGAAAGGACGGGTGGAAGCCTGGCTGGCCCTGGACGAGGACGCGCTGCAGACCAACAAGCGCGCGGCGCAAGGGTCGCAGGCGGAGCAGGCGCTGTGGGCCGTCGGCTCCGGCCGAATTCTCGGAAAATCTGGAGATGATACGCGCAGTTCGGTCCTGCGCCACCTGCCGTTCGTCCACACCGACTTCGCCCTGGCCTCCTACGCCGAGCGCTTCGGCATGGTCGGCTGCACCATCCTGTTCTTCCTCTACTTTGGCATCGTATCCTGGGCGCTGCACCTCGCCGATCAAGCGCAGGATCGCTACGACGCCCTGGTCGCCGTCGGCGTCGCCGGCCTGCTTTTCTGGCAGTTCTTCATCAACGCGGGCATGGTCATTGGCCTTTTGCCGGTCGTCGGCCTCACCTTGCCCCTGGTCAGCTACGGCGGCTCCAGCGCGCTGACCGTCCTGTTTTCCATCGGTTTCCTGCTCAACATCGCCACCCGGCGCAAGGCGAGGTGATCCGTGGAGATCCGCGACCCCATCCACGGCCCCATCGCCGTCTCGCCCGCCGAGACCGCCGTCATCGACAGCCGCTACTTCCAGCGCCTGCGCAGCATCAAGCAGCTCGGCTTCTCGGAGCTGACGTTTCCCGGCGCCAGCCACAGCCGCTTCCTGCATTCCCTGGGCGCGATGCACCTCGCCGGCCAGGCGTTCGACGCCGTCTTTCGCGAGACGCCGTGGCTGAACCAGGCGGATCGCATTCGTTTTCGTCAGACGCTGCGCCTCGCCGCGCTGTGCCACGACCTCGGCCATCCGCCGCTGTCGCACGCGTCCGAGGTGCTGCTGCCGCGCCTTGCCAGGCTGGCCGTGCCGCACCTGCGGGCGGGCGTTCGCGATCAGCAGGCAAGCCATGAACATTACACGCTCAAGCTGCTCCTCGACTCCGGCCTCTCGCCGATCATCGCGACCGCTTGCGCGGATCTCGGCATCGACGCGCTGCACGTCGCCGCGCTGCTGTCGGAGGACATTGCTTGCGATTCAGCGGTCTTCGAAGTCGCCGGCCGCAACGTGCAAGGCATCCTCGCCGCGCTGGTCTCCAGTGAGCTCGACGTCGATCGCATGGACTACCTGCTGCGCGACTCCTACTTTACGGGCGTGTCGTACGGAAAGTTCGACGTCGACTGGCTGATCGGCCACCTGACGCACCGCGAAGGCGAGGACGGCGCGCTGCACCTGGCGCTGCACGACCGCGCGATCTTCACGTTCGACGACTTCCTGCTGTCGCGCCACCACATGTTCCTGATGGTGTATTTCCA
>CAIXAA010000576.1 GCA_903917305.1 uncultured Myxococcales bacterium
AAGTCATGAGCATGCAGCTGCTGTTCGAATGCGCGGGCTGGACGACGCTCAAGACCGAGACGGAGGTCGTCTACGACACGCCGGGCGAGATCATCGACTGGCTCGGGCAGGCGGGCGACCAGAAGGTCGCGGTGTCGGTGACGCGCGCCTACAAAGGTCCGACCGGGACGGCGTTCACGGCGGACGACGCAAAGACGTTGCTTACCAAGAAGTTGCAAGGCCTGATCGATGCCGCCGCGCACGTCTCGGCCGGCGACAAGTGGTCGCGGCAGATCGTGCACGTCTGGACGCTCAAGCCGGAGTGGGTGCCGGTGCTGCTGGCGAGCTGGCAGCAGCTGGACGCCGGCTTGAAGGCCAACACGCTCGTGCTGGTGACGGTCGAGGCGGGCAGCACGGACGTGGTCGCCGATACCTGCCAGAAGCCGTGATTACCCTAGCTTGTCGATGAGCGCCTGCCGCACCGCCGCCGCGTCCGCCGCGCCGCGCAGCTTCTTCATCGCGGCGCCGAGCAGCACGCCGAACAGCTTGGTCTCGCCCGCCCGGTAGCGCGCGGTCTCGGCCGGCAGCGACGCCAGGACTTCGCCCACCGCCGTCTGCAGCGCACCGGCATCCTCGACCCTGGCAAGTCCAAGCGTCTCAAGCAGTTGCGCCGGATCGCCGCCGTGCTGGCAGAGGTGCGCCAGCAGCGTCTTGGCCGCCGCACCCGTCACCGAGCCGGCATCGACGAGCGCGACGAAACGGCCGAATGTCGTGCCATCGATGGGCAGTTCCGTGATCGGCTTGTCGCCGAGCGCACCCAGCAGATCGTTGAGCAGCCAGCGCGCCACCGACGGCGGCAGGGCGTGCGCCGCGGCCAGCAGGAAGAAGTGCGCCGTCGGCAGGTCCGCCGTCAGCAGGTCGGCCGACTCCAGGTCGACGCCGGCATCGAGGATGCGCTGGTAGCACAGCGCCAGCTCCGGTTGGGCAGCCCGCGCTTCGGCGCGCCACTCCGCGCGGCTCTTCTTGGGCGCGGCCGGCTTGGCCTGGACCTTCGCCGGCTGCCTGTCGCGCTGGGGCCGACCGTCGTGCGCGGCGCGCCCCGCCTTGGCCCACGTATCGCGCAGCCCGATGGTGCGGTGGAACGCCGCCGCGCCCGGCTTGGAATCGACTGGATCCGCAAGGAAATAGCCAAGGCGGACGAACTGGAAGTGGCTGCCCGGCGCGGCCTGCAGCAGCGCCGGCTCGAGCACGGCATCCGGGCACAGCACCAGGGAGTCCGGGTTGAGCTGTTCGCGGAAATCACCCTGCGCTTCAGGCTGTTCACTGCGGAACAGCCGGTCGTACAGCCGCACCGGCGAAGGCACGCCGTGCGTCGCGGAGACCCAATGGATCGTGCCGGCGGCCGGCGCCGTCGTGGCGTCGTAGCTGCACTTGAGCAGCGCGATTTCTCCCGATGAATCGCGGACGACCGCATCGCAGCGCAGCAGTCCGGCGCCGTACAGTCGCACCGTCCAGCCGGGCGCGAGTCGCTTCCAATCGGCCGGCGGCACCTCCGCAAAATCCTCTTGCTCGATGAGCAGTTGACGACTGATCGGCACATTGCGCGTGCCGCCCCGCTCAGGCTCGCCCGGCCACCACGGCAGCTCCAGCGACTCGACCTTGTCGGCCGGCCAGTTCGTCAGCTCGACCTTGAGCGGCTTCAAGACCGCCAGCGCCCGCGGCGCCCGCTGCTCCAGGTCCTGGCGGATGCAGTACTCCAGCTTGGCCACATCCACGAAACTGTTGTTCTTTGCCACGCCGATGAGGTCCGCGAACTCTCGCAGCGCCTCCGGCGTCACGCCGCGGCGCCGCAGGCCGGCAATCGTCGGCATCCGCGGATCGTCCCAACCGGAGACCAGCCCTTCCTGCACCAATTGCAGCAACTTGCGCTTGGACATCAGCGTAAAGCCCAGCGCCAGCCGCGCAAACTCGTACTGGTGCGGCCGCGGGCTCCACTGGGCATTCGTCTGCGGATTCAGGGTGTTGTCTAGGACCCAGTCGTACAGCTCGCGGTTCGACTCGAACTCCAGCGTGCAGATCGAGTGCGTGATGCCCTCGACCGCATCCTCCAGCGGGTGCGCGTAGTCGTACATCGGGTAGATGCACCACTGGTTCTCCGTGCGGTGGTGGTGCGCGTGGCGGATGCGGTACAACAGCGGATCCCTCATGATCACATTGGGATGCGCCATGTCGATGCGCGCACGCAGCACGAGCGTGCCGTCCGCGAACTTGCCGGCGCGCATCTGGCGGAACAGCTCCATGCTCTCGGCCGCAGGGCGGTCGCGCCGCGGACTCGCCACGCCAGGCCGGGTGAAGTCGCCGCGACCTGCGCGAATCTCCTCGACATTCTGATCGTCGATGTAGGCCTTGCCGTCGCGGATCAGCTGTTCAGCGCAGGCATACATCGTCTCGAAGTAGTCGCTGGCAAAGCGCGTCGGACCGCTCCACTCGAAGCCCAGCCAGTGCACGTCGTGCTGGATGGAGTCCACGTAGTCGACGTCCTCGGTGACGGGGTTCGTGTCGTCCAGGCGCAGGTGGCAGTCGCCGCGGTAATCGCGAGACAGGCCAAAATTCAAGCAGATCGACTTGGCGTGGCCGATGTGCAAGTAGCCGTTGGGCTCCGGCGGGAAGCGGGTGACGACCTTGACGACACGGCCGGCGGCAAGGTCGGCGTCGATGAGGTCGGTCAGGAAGTTCGAGCGGCGGGGTGCGGACATGGGGCGGGCTCCGGGCCGGCGCCGAGAAGGGCACAGGCGGCCGTGGTTGTGGCAGAGGTTGGCGGGAGGGTCAAGGTCGCCGTGGCCCGGCCTTTCGCGCGCCACCTGCGGGCTGCAGATGGACGGCCATTGCACGAACAAATGCGAAACCACCTGACCGGTTCTTGGCCGTCCCAGGATTCTAAATGTTTTCACAGTTGGCGACCTGAGTAGCCATAGGGTCCGCATGTGCCGATCCTGGTGCGCGCTCCTGGCGGAAGGGCGGCGACGCGTCCCAGGCGCCGCCGATTTGGCGGGTGTGGCATTTCTGCAACACGCCTGACATTCCTGACACAGCTACTGTGTGGAAATGTGGCTAAATGTGTGAGGCAGTGCAGCCGAGCAAAGACACATTGACCCGCGTGGAGGCGGTGCGCATCCTGGAAACGTTGGTGGGTGTCGTTCTCAGGAGGCCGATTGCCTGGGATTCAGA
>CAIXAA010000577.1 GCA_903917305.1 uncultured Myxococcales bacterium
ATCGTTTGTTGGAGCTTGGGCGCGCTGCTGCTGGCCAACGCCGGGATGGCGCTTGCCGTCGATCCGCCCAAGGCCACCGAAAGGCAGTCGAAGATCAAGGGCAAGACCGGCGGCCAGATCCGCGTGGACAGCGCCGACAAGAGCTCGGGCAGCGGCACGGACCTCGCCGACATCGACATCGAAGGCCGCATCTACAAGCCGTCGGTGTTCTACGTGATGGAGCGGTCCAACATCCAGTACACCGGCATCGACTTCAAGCAGAATTTCACGGATCGCATCGTCAAGGGCGCTGCCAAGCGTCCTTTTTAGTGCACTTCGTGCCGGTCTAGAAGCTGCGCTGCCCGGGCTCGTATGCTCGCGGCTGCGCTTCTCGCCTTGATGCTACTTGCTTACGGCTTTGCCGCTCGCTCGTGCAGCGCGACCAGGACCTCGGGCGGCACCAGCGGGCTCACGTCGCCGCCCAGGCTCGCCACTTCGCGCACAAGCTTCGACGAAACAAAGAAGTGGCTCTTCTCGGTCATCATGAAGACCGTTTCGATCTGCGGCGCCAGCAGGGTGTTCATCGTCGACATCTGGAACTCGTACTCGAAATCGGCGACGCCGCGCAGGCCGCGCAGCACCGCCGTCGCGCCGTGGCGCAGCGCCGCTTCGACCATGAGGCCTTCGAAGATCGTCACGGTGATGCGCGGCTCATCGGCGAAGCACTTTTCGATCAGGCTCTTGCGTTCCGCGAGCGTGAACATCGCCTGCTTGTTCACGTTCGGCGCCAAGGCGACGATCACGCGGTCGAACACGCGCAGGCCGCGCGCGATGATGTTCATGTGGCCAATGGTCAGCGGGTCGAAGGAGCCGGGGTAGAAGGCGCACGTCGCGGCGCGCTCGGAAGGGATAGGGTCGCTCAAAGCATCCTCGCATCAGGAGGTTAGGGTTCGGGTTCGCTGGAAGCGCGCTGCCATTCGCCGGGCTGCGGCGGCACGTCCCACAGGCTGCCGAGCACTTCGGCCGGGTCGGCGACCTCGCCCAACCCGCCCGTGTCATCGCCGCCGCCATGGTCGTCGTCCTCGGGGAAGCCACCGGCCTTGCGGCGCTCCTCCTCGGCCTTCTGCTCCTTGGCGCGCAATTCCAAAAGTTGTTTCTTGTCACGACCTTTGGCCAGCACGCGCAGCCGCGTGTTGGTGTGGAAGGTCAGCCACAGCACGAAGTGAACCGGGTGAAAGTAGTAGAGAATGCCGTCCCATTGCCCGCCGGTCTCCAGACCGATGTGCTTGGCGACGTCCGCGGTCAGCCACATGAACGGCAACTGCGCGGCAATCTGTTGCGCGAACAACGTGGTACGCCACGCGCCGCGCTCGTCCTGCAGCAGCTTGGTCAGCGCCTCGACCCGCTCATCCCAGCCCTGGGCGGTCGCCATCGACTTGAACCAGTCGACCTGGTCGCTCCACTCGGAGACGTGGCGGGTGATGGAGCGGTGCAGCTCCGCGCGCGCCGTCTTGTCGCCGTGCCCGTAGAAGTCGATCACGTCCTCCGCGACGACGCTGCGGCTCGACAGGATGAAATCGCTGCGCTTCTTGCGAACGTGGCTGTCCGGGTCCGGCGCGATGGCGCGCAGCAGCTCGGCCGTGTCGACCATCAGGTTGTCGTCGGTGTCCGCCTCGATCTCGGTCCAGTACTTGCTGTGAAGCCCAAGCAGATCGACCACTTGCCGCCAGCGCCCGTCGGCGAAGACCTCGACGTGCAGCACGCCTTCGTCGCCGTCCGACTCGCCGAAGTTGCCCACGCGCCCGATGACCTTGCCCGCCGCGACCTTGGTCTGGTCGCTGCCGTCGATGGCGAACAGCGCGACATCGCCGAGCTTGAGGGCCGCGAGGTGCGGGCCGTGGTCAAGAAACGGCTTGTATTCAATCGGTTTATCTTCGTCCTCTTCGTCGCCCGCCTTCTTGGCCTTCTGCGCCGGCGCCTGCACCTTGGGCTTGGGCGCGTCCTTCTTCTTGGGCTTGGCCGGATCTGTCTTGGGCGCCGCATCTGGCGGCGACTCCTTGGCTTTTGCCGCGTCCGCGTCCTCGTCCTTGCCCGTCACGCTGCGGCGCGCGTTGCTGACCCACTCCGGCGCCATCTGCTCGAGCAGCCTGGCGTCCAGCAGCTTGTCCTGGTACGCCGCGTCGTTCTTGTCCATGTCAGCGTCAAAGCGCTGCAAGTGCATGTAGAGCGAGTAGAAGATGAACGTGCGCTTGTCGTCCTGCGGGTCGAACGGCACCTCGTGGCGCAGCAGCACGAAGTTGTTCGAGCCCAGCTCCGGCGTGACGCCGTTGCGCGCCGCCACCACGACGCCGTCCATCATCGCGTGCACTTCGCTGCCGCGCCTGGCGTGCAGGTGGATGCCGCCATGCCACTGACCGCCCAGGCCAACCGGATAGAATCCGCCTAGTTCGCTGCCCTCGGTGTTGCGGAAGTAGTGCTCCGCCAGCGCCTGCACCTTCTCTTCGGTCAGCAGCGTCGCGATGGAGGTGCCCTTGACCAGCTCCACGGGCAAGTCATTGTGCTCTTTGGTCAATCCCTGGATCAGCCGCGGCCAGTC
>CAIXAA010000578.1 GCA_903917305.1 uncultured Myxococcales bacterium
CGGAGGCTGGCGGACGACCGTCCGACAGCCTCCTAGCGACGACGAGACAAGGTGCATGGACGAGCGGTACGCGACATCGACCCGGGCGGCCAGTTGCTTTCACTGCGACGCCCGCGGCACGTCGGAGTGGTGCCCGCTCGAAGCGGAGGACCTGCGGCTGCTCAACCAGGCCAAGGTCGGCAACACGTACCAGCCCGGCCAATCCGTGTTCTATCAAGGCAATCCGTGCCTTGGCATCTACTGCATCGAGTCGGGCACGGTCGCGGTGCGCAAGACGGATCCGCACGGCAACTCCGTCATCGTGCGCCTCGCCCACAGCGGTGAAACGCTTGGCTACCGTGCGTTTTTCGCGGGAGCGCCCTACCGCGCCGGTGCCGACGCCTTGACGCAGGCGCGCATCTGTTTCATCGACAAGACGGCCGTGCGCACGATGATGGATCGCAACCCCGCGGTGGCCCAGGCGTTCTTGCGGCACATGGCGCGCGACCTGGAGGATGCGGAGGAGGCCAGGCTCAAGGCGACATCGCTCTCGGCGCGCGCGCAACTGGCTGGATTGCTGCTGGTCTTGAAGCAGCGCTTTGGCACGATGGCGCGCGACGGCACGCTGATCATCGAGCTGCCCCTGTCGCGCCAGGATCTCGCGGCGGTCATCGGCACGCGGCCAGAGACGGTGGCGCGCGCGGTGCGGGCGCTGGAGCAAGCCAAGGTCGCGCAGTTCAACGGTCGCTCGGTGGTGATTCCGGACCTGGATGCGCTGATGGATGAGGCGGATCTGCCGGCTTGACACCCTGCGCCACCGGATCGTCGTCATGCAGCATCCGCACGCCCGGCGTCTTCAAGTCGTCGAACTGCCCGCGCCGCACCGCCCACAAGAAGCCCCACACCGCCCCGCCGACGATGCACAGGGCCAGCGGCAGCACGAGAAACAGCACGGACATCAAGGATCTCCGAAGGTGCGGGCGCGGTAGGAGCTGCTGACGACGGTCAGGGAGCTGAACGGCATCAGGATCGCCGCGATCAGCGGGCTCAGCAAGCCCGCGATGGCGAGGCCGCCGCCCACGAGGTTGTAGGCCAGCGAAAAGAGGATGTTGCGGCGGATGACGGCCAAGGTGCGGCGCGCGCCGGTGAGGACTTCGACCACCGGCTCCAGGCCGCCGCGCGTGAGGAAGACGTCCGCGGCTTGCAGGCTGGCTTCCGCGCCGCCGTGGACGCTGATGCCGACCGTAGCGGCGGCGAGGGCAGCGGCATCGTTGACGCCGTCGCCGACCATGAACACGGGGCCGTCGCGCAGGGCGGCTTCGACGGCGGCGAGCTTGTCCTCCGGTGTGGCGCCGCCACGGCACATTTCGGGCGAAAGACCAAGCTGCGCTCCGACTTGCGCAACAACGGTGGGATGATCGCCGGACAGCAGCCCGACGCGGAAGCCCATGGCCTCCAAGGCGCGCAGGCTTGCGACGGCATCGGGGCGCAGCGGGTCGCCCAGGCCCAGCGCGGCCACGACCTCGCCATCCAGCGCCACCAGCACCGGCGTCTGCGCCTGGGCGGCCAGTTGCGCCACCCACGCGTCCGCCTGCGCGCTCGGCTGCGCGCGCCCGAGCACGAACGGCGCCGAGCCGACCACGAGATCCCGACCAGAAACGCGCGCTTCGATGCCTCCGCCGAGCTTGTGCACGAGGCTCTCGGGCTGCGGCGCCACGTGGTGGGCAAAAGCCGTCGCAACGGCGCGCGCGATCGGATGCGTGGACTGCCGTTCCACTGCCAGGACAAGGGGTTGCACGCTCGTGTCGCCCAGCCACGTCAGCAATTCCGTGCGGCCCTGCGTCACCGTGCCGGTCTTGTCGAAGAGGATGAGGCCGGGCTTGGCCAGCCGCTCCATCGCGTCGCCGCCCTTGACCAGGATGCCGCGCCGCGCCGCCCTCCCGATGGCCGCGTGCACCGCCAGCGGCGTCGCGAGGCCAAGTGCGCAGGGACACGTCACAATC
>CAIXAA010000579.1 GCA_903917305.1 uncultured Myxococcales bacterium
CAGTGGGAGATGGCGGCGCGCGGCACCTGCGAGGCCAACGGCAGCGCGGCCGGCGACGACAACTGCAAGAACGCCATGAGAACGTACCCTTGGGGCGCAACGGAGGCGGACTGCACGCTGGCGGTGATGAAGAGCCCGGTCGCGGGTTGCGGCATGAACGCGACGTGGGCCGTGGGCTCCTTGCCAGCCGGCGACAGCCCCTACGGCCTGCACGACATGGCGGGCAACGTCTGGGAGTGGACGCTGGACTCGTACGGCGCCTACACCGGCGCGCAAGAAGTGGATCCGGTGGGCCCCGGCACCGGCACGCAAAAGGTGGGACGCGGCGGCGGCTTCCAGTCCGCCGTGGCCAGCCAACGCGCCGGCGTCCGCCAGCAAGGCGCCACGACCGACAACGCGAGCGATCTCGGCATGCGCTGCGTGAAGTCCTATCCGTAGCGCTACTTGACGGTCAGCCTGGCATTGCGGCAGCGCATCTGCGCCAGCCTCTCGATCTGCGCCACGGCGGAGTAGGACTCACCGAGGTGCCGGCGCGCGCGCCACTTCGCCTCCAGGCAGGTCCAAGTTTCCAACGGTTGCGCGGGATCGGTCTGGGCGCACGGCGCATCCTGTTCCAGCGGCAGCAGCGACGCACCGGAACGCCAACGCCGCGCCAGCGTTTCGCGCAGCGGCAATGGAACCTCCCAGATCGGCTTGGCTTTCTCGCACACTGGCTGCGCGATGGCCGCCACCGCCGCGCGCGTGTCCGCCTGCAGCACGCAGAACGTCGGCGGCGGCACCGGCACGCTGGCAAACAGCAGGACCAGCCACAGCACGGCAACCGCGCGCGCGGCATGGCGATGCGCGACCGACAGCAGCACCGCGGCGCTCAGCGCCAGCCCCGCCCACGGCTGGTAGAGGTACGCCGCCGCCGGCCGGTTCGCCAGCACGACCATCGGCAGCGCGGTCAGCAGCATCAGCAGGATCGCGAGGTGCAGTAGGCGGTTGTGACGGTGCACCGCGACCAGCAGCGCCAGGACGGTCAGCACCACCGCGCCCGCCACCTTCGGCCCGAACGGCCCGACCAGCGCCTGCCCCGCCGCCGTGCCGGCCATGTGCGCGAGCTGCCCGAGCATCCCGAGCGGCGTGCGCGGCGTCTGCGAGGTCAGCGTCGGGTTCGCAAGGATCACGGGTAGTCCGGCAAGCAGCAGCACCGGCATCAGCAGCAGATGCGGCGCGAGGCGGCGCAGCGCGGTGCGCAAGTTCGGCGGCGTCAGGACGAGCCATTCCAGCGCCGCGAGCAGGCCGATATAGAGAAGGAAGGACTCCTTGTTGCCAAAACCCAGCGCAACGGCAAGCAGTTCCAGCGCGAGGAGCCAGCGGCGCTGCGGCGCGCTCGCGGCGCGGGCACGCAGGACGTAGGCGTTGGCGAGCGTCAGCAGCGCGGACAAAAGCACCATCTCGCACGCGGAGTTGGGCGCCATTGCGTCGGTGAGCGGCGGACAGGCGACCAGCAGCAGCGCAGCGACCAGCGCCCAGGGCCGCGACAGGCCGAGCTGGCGCGCGAAAAGGCCCAGCAGCACGCCGTTCAGCACGTGCACGCCGGCCAGCAGGCCAAGGGCGCGGCCGGGGTCGAGGTCGGCGAGGCGCAGCGTCCAGCTGGCCTCCAGCGCCAGCAGCGGCCGGTGCAGGAGCAGGCCGTACAGGTCCAGGCCGCGCAAGGCCCACGCCAGGTCGCCCGGCCCAAGGCACGCGGCGCGCGCGGCATCGAGAACGGCGAGCGCGAACGCGGCCAGACCGCCAAGGCAAAGGGCCAGCGCGACATCCTGCCAGTCGGGCGCCGCGAAACTGCCTGAACGGACGCGCCTTCGCAGCACGACCAGCAGCAGCAGCCCCAGCGCCACGCCGAGCACCAGCAGGGCGCGCGGCCACGTCGTCGGCACCGAGGCCACGGCGTGCCGCAGCTGCGCCGCCGCCTCGACCTGCACGCCGGCCTGCCCCGCGCGCACCGGCGCTTGCAGCAGGCCCTGGATCGCCGCCCAGGTGCGCGGACAGGCGAGCCGCAGCGCCGGAGCATCCTGCAGTTGCCATGGGTTCTGCAGCTGCCCGCAGCTCGCGTCGATGCGCAGCGGCGTGCCCGGCTGGCCCTGGTGCGTCCACGTGAGCTGGACGTGGTTCAAATCCGTCGACAGATCGCCCAGTTCGCACGCCGGCTCCTTCGGCAGGGCTTGCAGCGCGTCGTAGAGCCCTTGGGCCTGGGCCGGCGTGACCGCTGCCTGGCAAGCGGGCGCCTGGCCGAAAGCCAGCGCGGGAGCGAGGAGCCAGAACAGCGCGGTACCAAGGATGAAGCGGCGTAGCGGCAAGGTGTCTCCCGGAGCAGAAAGCTGAGCCGTGAGGCTACCCTGCCGCGTTCGCAGCGTCCAGGCACCAAAAGGAGCTTGGCAGGGAGCCTTGCACTCTGGCACGGTGCGCACCGAGGTGCCATGGCCGACGTCGTTCTCGTCTACCCGAAGTCGAGCTACATCGAAGCAGCGATGCTGCACTTCTATCCGCCGCTCGCGCTGCTGAATGCCGTTGTCTTCGTTGCGCAATCCTTCACCGTGCGCATCATCGACCAGCGCGTCGACCGCGACTGGCGCAAGCACCTGCTGGAAGAGCTGGCGACGAAACCGCTTTGCGTGGGCGTCAGTTCGCTGACCGGTGAGCAGATCACCGGCGCGCTGGAGGTGTCGCGCATCGTCCGGCAGCACGGCGGCGTGCCGGTGGTGTGGGGCGGCGTGCACGCGAGCATCCTGCCGGCCGAGACGCTGGCGCACCCGCTGGTCGACTTCGTCGTGGAGGGCGAAGGCGAGATCGCTTTCCTCAAGCTGGTCGAGGCCTTGCGCGACAAGAGCCCTCTCGCTGCCGTGCCGGGCCTCTGGTACCTGGAGGGCGGCAAGCCGCTGCACAACCCCTGCCCGGAGCTGGTGGATCTCGCGACGCTGCCGGAATTGCCCTATCATCTTCTGGACATGCGTCACTACATCGTGGATTTCGGCGGCGAGCCGATGTTCGCGATGGAGTCCTCGCGAGGTTGTCCGAATCATTGCACTTTCTGCTTCGTGCAGAAGACCACGAGCCAGCGGCTGTGGCGCGCGCTGCCGGCGGAGCTGACCGTCGAGCGCATCCAGAAGGCGCACCGCGACTACGGCGTGCGCGGCATCGAGCTGCTGGACCTCGAGAGCTTCATCAACCCGGAGCGCTTGAAGCTGTTCTGCGAGCTGCTCATCAAGGCGGATCTAGGGCTGTTTTGGAACGCGTGCGCCCGCGTCAACGACATCCTGCGCCTGGACCGCGAAGGGCTGGCGCTGCTGGAGCGCAGCGGGCTGCGGCGGCTGGCGCTGGGTGTGGAGAGCGGATCCCCGCGGATTCTCAAGATGATCCGCAAAGGCATCACGGTCGATCAGGTGCGCGACGTGTCGACCCGGCTGGCGGCGACGAAGATCCCGCCGGTGTGGAGCTTCATCGCCGGCTTTCCCACGGAAACATCTGAGGAATTGCGCCTGACGACCGAGCTCATCGTCCACCTGCTGCGCGAGAACCCGACGGCCAAGTCCAGCATCCTGCACTGCTTTCGCCCGCTGCCGGGGACGGAGCTGTACGACACGTGCGTCGAGATGGGCCTCAAGCGCCCGCAGAGCCTGGAGGAGTGGGCGACGTACGAGATGGGCAAGATCGACTTTCCTTGGATTTCCAAGGAGATGCAGCACCGGATCGCCGCCTTGAACTTCCTCAGCTTGTTCATCGACAAGAAGTACGTGGAGGTCGACAGCCCGGCCGTGCGCCTGTTTGGCCAGGTCTACGGACCGCTGGCGCGGTACCGGTTCAAGAACGAGGACTTTCGGTGGTTCCTGGAGCCAGGCTTGAAGCAGGCGTTCTTGGCGCTGCGGCGCTGGAGCTAGGGCGAAGCCGCCGCACGACAACGACACACCCAGAGGAAAGGACATGCCGCAGCCCACCGCAGTGATCTTCTATGTCAATGATATTGCGCGGAGTTCCGCGTTCTACTCCGACCTGTTCGACCTCGAGCCGAGCGTGGCATCGCCGTTCTACGTGATGTTCAAGTTGGCCAGCGGCTTCGAGTTTGCCCTCTATGACCGCAACAAGCTGCAGCCCGCGGCATCGGCCATGAGCGCATCGGCGGAGCTGTGCTTCGTGGTCGCCGACAGTGCCGCCCTGAATGCCTTGCATGTGCGGTGGGTGGAAAAAGGGATTCGAATCATCATGGAACCGATGAAGATGTACTTCGGCGGGATCCACTTCATGGGCCTGGATCCGGATGGCCACCGTCTTCGCGTCGGCACGCCGGATTAGGAGGGGATGCGATGCCTTGGACCCTGATTGCCGCCGTGTTCGGTGCCATTGGCGTCGCGACCGGGGCCTTTGGCGCCCACGCGCTGCAAGGCCGCCTGGACGAGCAGCACCTGGAGTGGTGGAGCAAGGCGGTGCAGTACCTGTTCTGGCACGCGCTGGCCCTGCTCGCGGTCGAGCCGCTGCGGGCGCGGCTCGCGCAGGCGCAGCCCGCGGCGGCCTTGTGGGCGGAGCGCGCAGGTTGGGGCTTCCTGTTTGGAATCCTGCTGTTCTCCGGCAGCCTGCTGGCGATGGCGCTGACCGATTGGCGCAAGCTCGGCATGGTCACGCCCTTGGGCGGGCTCGGCCTGCTCGCGGGATGGATCTGCCTGGCGATCGCGGCGCGCAGCGCGCGCTAGCCGCCATCGCTCGGAGACCACTTTCATCGCGCCAGGTTGGGGCAGCACCCGCACCTGCCGTCCCGGCCAAAGGAACCTGCGAACGCCATGCCCCCGACCCTCCCGCCGATCCTCCAGCTCAAGGACCCTGCAGCGACCTCGGTCTTCCAGCCGGCCAACCTGCTGCGCGAAGCCCGGCGCCAGCGCGGGCTCCAGGATGCCGACATTCCGACGCTCTGCCTCCTCGACCCGGACGGCGACATCGTGCGTCACCTGCGGCGCACCGGCGCGGCGCAGCCGGTCGCGCACTGGGCTTGCTATCACACGGAGATGTGGCAATTCACCTGGCAGGGCCTGCAGTTCGGCGTGGTCGGCTGCGCAGTCGGGGCGCCGTTTGCCGTCCTGGTGGCCGAGCAGATGTTCGCGAGCGGTTGCCAGTTCCTGATCAGCATCACGTCGTCCGGGCAGATCCTGCCGGTGGCGGAGCCGCCCTACTTCATCCTCATCGACAAGGCCTTGCGCGACGAAGGCACGAGCTACCACTACCTTGCGCCGTCAGCATTCAGCGCGGCGCAGCCAGAAATGCTCGCAAAGTTGCTGGCTTTGGCAACAGACGCGCACGCGGCCGTTCACGTGGGCGCGACCTGGACGACCGATGCTCCCTACCGCGAGACGGAGGCGGCGATTGCGGCGCACCGGGCGGCAGGCATCCTGGCCGTCGAGATGGAAGCTGCGGCGCTGTATGCGTTTGCGCAAGCCCGGCAGCATCCGGTCGCGTGCTTTGCGCACGTGACGAACACGATGGCGCGGAACCAGGGAGACTTCGAGAAAGGCGAGGCAGATGGCGCGCTTGCCGCGCTCGGCGTGGCGGCCGCGGCGGCGCGGGCGTGGCTCGCTGCGCGCTAGCCCCCGGTCGGATCCTTCACCCGCTTGAGCGCCTCGCGCACGAAGCGCGACTGCACCTGCTCGCTCGCCAGCACGCGCGCCGCAACTGGCAGATTCACAAGCGTATTCAGCACCTGGTTGAGGAACTTGTGCCCGCGGCTCTCGGTCTGGTCCACCAGCAGGTGCGCCAGCCGGCCGCGCTCGATGGCCATGCGGATGGCCTTTTCCAC
>CAIXAA010000580.1 GCA_903917305.1 uncultured Myxococcales bacterium
TAAGGCTCGCACGGGACGCGACTCGCGTCCTACTTCGGCGCCAAGCCTTCGTCGCCCTTGGCGTCGACCATGATGGCGAAATTGGGCTCGCGGTACTCGTTGCGCCCGCAGGTCGCCATCACCATCTTGATCACCTGGAAGGGCACAGTGCGGTCCGCCTGGATGATGATCTTGCGGCTGTTGCGCACCTTGGTGTCCTTCACGGTCTGCTGCAGCGTCCACGCCTTCTTGAGCACGTCCGCGAGCGGCTTGATGTCCCAAGACGGGAACTTCACTTCGTTGACGTCTGACAGGCTCATCAGGCGGTTGTTCTCGAACATCAGATCGCCCGGCGAGGTCGCGTCGGAGCGCGTCAGCGCAATCATCGGTGCGCGGAGCAGTTCCGTGTGCGAAGACGCCTTGGGCATCGCGACGTTCGGGTTGACCAGCATGAGCTGACCGGCCGCGCTGTACTGCTGGATCAAGAAGATCACGAGCATGATGAAGAGGTCGATCATGGGCACCACGTTGAGCGTGGCGTAGATGCCCTTGCCGCCGCCGTGGACCACCGCGTTGCGGATGCTCTTGAGCGCGACGCCGCTGCCGGCACGGGAACCTGGGTGGTGAATGGCCATGTGCAAAGACCTCGCAGTGTTCTCACGCAGCGCTGTAACGCGCCTGCTTTGTTCTCAGAAGCTCAAAATTCGGTGTCGCGAAGCGACGATCTGGCGGCCGTCAGGCCGGAAACACAGGAGCGGGCGCGTTAGGCACCGCGGAACCAAACACCGGATCCTAGTCGAAGGCTGTGAAGCCTTCGGCGCGCAACAAATTCAGGTCACCCACGCTCGGATTCTTGAGGCAGCTCTTGCCCTCCGCGTCCTCGCAAGAGTGCAGGATCGTGTCCAACGTGCCGATCAGATGCAGGTACTGCACCTTGTCGGACGCGGCCACCATGATCTTGACCTTGTCGCCCATGCCCGCGTCCTTCATGAAGCCCGCGAGGGTCTCCTTGAGCTTGGCGCGGTCGTAGCGCTTGAAGGTCTCCATCGTGCCCCGGCAGTCGGTCGTGCCGCCCTTGCCGCGGCAGAGCTTGAACTCGCCGATGGTGGTGATCTTCTTGGGCTGTCCCAGCTCCGGCTTGGTCTCGGAGTTGAACAGGTTGACCAGGTAGCCCGTAGGCGTGATGGCCACGTTGATCTTGGGCTCCTTCTTCGGCGGCTCTTTCGGAGGCGTCTTGGAAGCCTTGGGCAGCGCCTGATCGACGTCCACGCGCGACATCTGCGTCCACACCGCGGAGATCAGCAGGAAGCAAATCGTACACGCGAGCAGGTCGATGAACGGCACGACGTTCAGTGTCGCGTCGGCAACGCCGCCCTTTCCTGTTGATGCACCACCCATGGTCGCTCCTGTCGGTCTGTCAGATCAGGTTCTTGTCGTTCGATCCAGTCAATTCGTGTCACTCAGTCTACTGTCAGCACTCGCTCTTTCATCGGCACCCGTCCAGCTCTTCTCCGAACCCCCTGTCCCGGCGCTCGCGGTGGCGCGCCGGGACAGGGACAGTTTTCGGAGCAGGACAGACGGGAGGGTCGAACACCAGCCTACGCGGCGGCGTCTTCCTTGATGTCGCCCATCTTGTTGCGGTTCGCCACGATGAGGTTCAGCACGCGCACGGTGCCCTCGTCGATGTCGGACTTGATTTCCTTGGACTTCGAGGTCAGCACGGCGTACGAAAGCACGCCGACGATGCCCGTCGTGAGACCGAAGGCCGTGCAGTTCATCGCTTCCGCGATGCCGTTCGACAGCAGGGTCGAACGCTGCGACGGATCGACGTCCGGACGACCGATGGCGGCGAACGTCGCGATCAGACCCGAGATCGTGCCGAGCAGACCGGCGAGCGTCGCCGTGTTGCCGAGCAAGTTCAGGTAGTCGACGCGCTTCTCGATCTGCGGAATCTCACGCAGGTACGCCTCGTCCATCGCCGCCTGGACCTCTTCGTCCGAGCGCTTCACCTTGAGGACGCCCGAGTGGACGATGCGGGCCAGCGGGTACTGGTAGGTCGAGCACACCTTGAGGACGCGATTCAAGTCGCCCTTCAAGATTGGCACTTGCAGGAGCTTGATGAACTCCTCCTTCTTCACGCTCGACCGGATGTAGAGCACGAAGATGCGCTCGAACATGATGGCAAGAATGAAGACCAGGTGTCCCAGGATGGGCCACATGCCCCAGCCGCCCTTCTCGAAAATCTCAGCAATGGTGGAAAACATTGGTTGTCTGCTCCGTGTTGTCAGCCGCGCCTGTTTCTGAACCCGCTCATTGCATCTTCGTGAGCCGTGCGAGCTCGATGCGAATGACCTACCCAAAACACCGTACACCGTGCCACACCGACACGGTTTGCCTGACTCTCGCGTTCCTGGGCAACAGCGCACAGAACCGCACGTCCGAACGGACGAGCCGGGCGACGGGTATTTAGCACTGGCTTTCCAGAGGGGTCAAGAGTCCACCGCGTGCGATTCGTCGAAGTTTCTCAGTGGAGGCGCCGCAAGCGCCGTCGCGTCGCGGGCTTGGCGAGACGGTTTCGGTTCATGTAGGCGGTTTGCCAGCGCAGTTTGCCCTGCCGAGCTGCACCGCTGGGTGCGCCACGTTGACGCAACGGGCGCCCTGGTGTAGTCGGCCCCGGACGTTGCAGCCACCACGGAGTCCGCCATGCGCAGAAGTGACATTGAGGAGATCGAGTACCTGCTCGACGAAGATCCGACCGAGGCGGTGACGCTGGCCAAGCGCATTGCGGGCGAGACGCCGCAGGACGCCGACGCGTGGGCGTGGCTGGCGGACGCGCTGATGGAAGTAGGCGACTTCGAAGGCGCGCTGCGGGCCCTGGCGGAGTACGTGCAGCGCGATCCGGAGTGGATGGAGGCCTATACGCTGCGCGCCGGCCTGCTGACCGAGCTGGGGCGCTTTGACGCCGCGAACATCGAGCTGGAGGTCGCGCGCGCCCTGGACAGCGAAGATCCGCGGCTGGTGCGCGCCGAGGCGATGTGGCACGAGTTCCAGGGCCGCTTCGAGGAGGCCGATCGCCTGTACGCGCAGGCGTGCGAGACCGACCCGGCCTATCCGCCGCCGGCGCGCTTCGATCGCGCCCGCGCCAAGCAGGCGATCCAGAAGGTGCTGCGCGACGTCGCCAAGGACGGGCTCAAGCTGCAGGCGGTGTTCGAGGAGATGCCGCTCAAGGCGTCCACGGGCAAGGCCCTGAGCCGCGCGCTCGATCTGCGCGATCGCAACACGGTGGTCGTCTACCTGCGCAACCTGGAGCGCGAGCTGGACGATGAGGCCGATCTCGACGATCTGGCCGGATTGTTTGAGGATCGTCTGGCGGATCTGGTCGAGGCGAACTAGAGCGCCCATCAGAAACTCGTTTCTGATGGGGCACTTGGCAGTGTTGTCGGGTCGCCGAGCGCGCCGCTGCGGACGCGCCGGCTCCGGGAGCGCACCGATCAACGATGGTCGATCGGCGCGCTACGGCCGCTCGAACGCCGTTGCCACGCCTTGCCCCACACCCACGCACAGCGTCGCCACACCGCGCTTGCCGCCGTTGCGCTTGAGCTCGTGCAGCAGCGTCGCCACCAGCCGCGCACCGCTCGACCCGAGCGGATGCCCGAGTGCGATCGCGCCGCCGTTCGGGTTGACCCGGCTGCGGTCGATGTCCCACTGCCGCAGCACGGCGATCGACTGCGCCGCAAACGCCTCGTTGAGTTCGATCACATCGAGATCGCTGATCTTCCAGCCGATGCGCCCCAGCAGCCTGGCCATCGCCGGCACCGGGCCGATGCCCATGTAGGACGGCTCCACGCCCGCCTGCGCCGCGCCGACCCAGCGCGCCAGCGGCTGCCAGCCATGGCGCAGGACCGCCGCTTCGCTCGCCAGCAGCACGCCCGCTGCGCCATCGTTCAGCGTCGAGGAATTGCCGGCCGTGACCGTGCCGCCCTGCCGAAACGCCGCGCGCAGCTTCGCCAGCGATTCCATGGTGGTATCGGCGCGCGGCCCCTCGTCTGCGTCCACCGGCACCTTGGCCTTGCCGGCCTGGGCCTGCACCACGATCAACTCGTCGGCAAAGCGCCCAGCCTGCATCGCGGCCACGGCCTTCTGGTGGCTGTGCAGCGCGAACGCGTCCTGCTCCTCGCGGCTGATGTCGTAGCGCGTCGCCAGGTTTTCCGCTGTCTCTCCCATGCCTTCGAGCGGAAAGCGCGCTTCGAGCCTGGGGTTCGGATAGCGCCAACCCAGCGCCGTGTCGTACATCGTGTTGTTGCCGCGCGGCGGCTCCGTGAACGGCTTGGGCACCGACCACGGTGCGCGCGACATGCACTCGACCCCGCCCGCCATGACCACGTCGGCCTCGCCGAGCGCGATCATGCGCGCTCCCGCGTTCACCGCGTCGAGTCCCGACGCGCACAGCCGGTTGATCGTGTGCGCCGGCACGTCGTAGGGCAGCCCGGCGATCAGCACGGCCATGCGCGCGACATTGCGGTTGTCCTCGCCGGCCTGGTTGGCGCAACCCAGGATGACCTCTTCGATTTGGCCCTCCGCTTGCGGATTGCGGCGCAGCAGGGCGCTCAAGACCTCGGCGGCGAGATCGTCCGGCCGCACGGTGGCCAGCCGACCGCCGAAGCGGCCGATCGCGGTGCGCGCCGCATCGATGACGAAGACGGGACGGATGGAGGCCGACATCGCAGTTCTCCTTGAATCAGCAGGGTTCTTGCACGCAAGGCGCCTAGGCGCGCCGGGCCGCACCTTCCGCCACCTGGCGCAGCAACTGCTCGACACTCAGGTGCCGCAGCATCGCCGCCGCGACGAAGCCGAGGGACAGCGCCGGCCGCGCCAGATCGCGCAGGCCACGCGCCGTCGCAATCGCACGCATCGCGGGCTCGATGCGGCCCTCGCTGGCGAGCAAAGATGCGGTAATTTCCAGGCGTTGCGCAATTCGGATGCGTTCGGCCTCGCTCCAGGACTTCTCGATCGCGGCTTCGCGCAGCGCGGACACCCGGGCGCGCAGATCCGCCTCGTCCAGCGCCGCGGCGCGCAAGGGCGCCAGCTCCGCTTCCAACGCCGCCTGCAGCGGTCGTTCCGGTTGCAACCACGCGGAAAAACACGGCTCGTCCACCAGCTCGCGCGCCAGGGCCATGCGCTGCTCGATCTGCGCTTCGTCTTCCGGATCCAAGGCGATCTCGAGATCCTGGATCGGCTCGACGTCCACCATCAGCCGCCGCACCTCCGCCGGATCGCCCTCGAACGTCTGCCCGAGCGCGTCGCGCAGGTTCAGCGCCCAGCGGATGCGCCCGGCGGCGAAGGCATCCGCCACTTGCGTCGTGAATCCGGAGAACTGGCTTTGCAGGCGCGCCAGCATCTCGCGCTGCTGCGTGCGCGAGGTGTCCGGCAGGTAGTACGCGGACTGCAACCCGTCGCGATCACTGAGCATCGCCACGACGCAGTACGGACCGTCGCTCGGCGACCAGCCGCCCAGGAACACGAGCTGACCGCCCAAGCCGTCGAAGGACGAGGCGAAGCTCGGCAGCGGCTCCGGCACGGCGCTCAGGTCTACCGGCGGCCGCGTGGGCTTGCGCTCCGGCACGGCGACGCCGCGCTGCTTGGCGCGAAACAGCAATTTCTTCGCCTGCTTGGCCGTTGGCTTGTGCCGCGCGTGGTCGGCCAGCAGCTGCACGAGATCGATGCGCCCGGCGGCGTCGGCCTCCAGCAGCAGCGCCATCTCCATGTCGGCTTCGAGGCAGGGCTTGTAGGTCTGCGCCGTCACGTTCACTTCGCCGCTGAGCAGCAGCAGGGCGTAGGCAGTCTCCGCGACGCGCTGCGCGGGCGATTGGCCGCTTTGCAGCCAGGCGCGCGCGGTCTTGGTCGATGCGCTCGTCGGCATGTCAGGCCTCCGCAAGGGTGGAAGTTGGGGCAACGGGCTTGGCTTGTGCTGCGTCTGCAGCCACTTGCAAGGCGCGGCGTGTGGCGTCGACTTCCGCTTCAGCGGCGGCCAGCGCGTCCTGCAGCATCCGCTCCTCGCCGAGCAGCCCCGCCGCGGCGCGCAGGCGCACCAGCGAGACCGATCGGCCCAGCGCCGTGATCGACTCGTACAGGGGCGGCGACGCGGTACGCCCGGAAATCGCGACGCGAATCGCCATCATGCCGTCGCCCACCAGCACGCCAGCGGCTTCGATCGCGGCGCGCAGGGCGGCTTCGATCGGCTCAGGTTGCCAGGTCGGCGCCGCCTCCAGGCGCGCGATCGCGTCCTCGAAGAACAGCTTGGAACGGGCGCGATCGAGTTGCACCGCGTTCTTCTTCTTGCTGCAGCAACCAATGAGAAAGTAACGGGCTTGCAGGCCGGCGTCGCACAGTCCGGCGTAGAACGTCCCGGCGTGATCGAAGTAGTCGCCCAGCGAAGTCACGCGCTCCTGCACGAGCTGGGCGATGCTGGCCTGGCGATCGTCTTCGCGCAGGAAGGCGAGCTCGCGCTCCGCAAGTTCCGCCGGCGGCATGGCCCGCAGGTACAAGCCGTTGAGCCAGTCGAGCTTCTTGAGGTCGAACACCGGCCCGCCCAGCGAGACGCGGCACAGATCCAGGTCCGACACGAAGGCGTCGAACGGGAACTTCTCGAGGTCGGCGCCAGCGTCGTCCTTGCGGGAATAGCCCATCAACATCAAGAAGTTCAGCATCGCCTCGGGCAGGATGCCGGCGCGCTGGTAGAACTCCAGGCTGGTCGGATTCTTGCGCTTGGAGATCTTGGACTTGTCGGCGTTGCGCAGCAGCGGCATGTGCACGAACACCGGCGCCTCCCAGCCGAACGCCGCGTAGAGCGCGAGGTGCTTGGGCGTCGAGTTCAGCCACTCTTCCGCGCGGATCACGTGCGTGATCGCCATCAGGTGATCGTCGACGACGTTGGCCAGGTGGTAGGTCGGCAGCCCGTCCGACTTGAGCAGCACCTGATCGTCCATCTGGCGGTTGTCATAGACGACCGTGCCGCGCAAGGCATCGGGAACAAAGGTCTCGCCGTCTTGATCCATGCGCAGCCGCACGACGTGCTCTTCGCCTGCCTGGGCGCGCCGCGCACCTTCCTTGGGGTCGAGATCGCGGCAGAACCCGTCGTAGCGCGGCGTCAGCTTGGCGGCACGCTGCGCGGCGCGCATGTGATCGAGGCGCTCCGCCGTGCAAAAACAGCGATAGGCCGTGCGGTTGTCGAGCAGGCGCTGCGTGTGTTCGCGGTAGATCGCGCCGCGCTCGCTCTGCCGGTAGGGGCCGCAAGCGCCGCCGACGTCCGGACCTTCGTCCCATTGCAGACCGATCCAGCGCAGGGAGCGGTAGATCGCCTCCTCGCTCTGGCGCGTGGAGCGCTTCTGGTCGGTATCTTCAATGCGCAGGATGAATTGGCCGCCGTGGTGGCGGGCGAACGCCGCGTTGAACAGGCCGATGTAGGCGGTGCCGACGTGCGGATCGCCCGTGGGGCTGGGTGCGATGCGCACGCGAACGGGGGTACGGTTCACGGGAATGGGCATGGTGTTCTTGGTTCCAGGGCGGCCTGGACGCGCAGAGATGCGGGCCGCGACCGCGCACGATCCCTTTTGTGGCCGCCCTGGTCAAGCTGGTGCGACACCGGGATCAGCTCGCGCGCGGATCCGCCAGGGCGTCTTCGAGAAAAGCGCGCACAGCCGGGTGGTTGTGCACATCCGTCGGCGCCGCCTTGGGATCGTCCAGGCGCGCCTCCAGCTCCGTATGCGTGCGGTCCAGCGCGTCGTTGACCACAACATGCCATGGCGCCGGAGACTCCAGCACGCCCAGCAGCTCCAGCCGCGCCGTGCGCAACCGCCGCTTGACGGTCTCTTCGGTCTCGGTGCCGCGCCCCAGCAGGCGCGCGACCAGCACCGGCCAGCTCGGCGGCAACAGGAAACACAGCCACGTCTCGTGCTCGTAGAGCCGGTACAGGCTGTGCGCACCCTGGATGTCGATGTCGAACAGCATGTCCTTGCCGGCGCTGCGCAGCCGCTCGATCTCCGCCACCGAGGTGCCGTAGAGGTTGCCGTGCACTTCGGCCCATTCGGCAAAACCATGCTGATCGCGCAGGGTTTCAAACGCTTCGCGGCTCACGAAGTGGTAGTCCTCGCCGTCGCGCTCGCCCGCGCGCATCGGGCGCGTGGTGTGGCTGACGGAGAACGCGCGCCGCTCTGGCCGGGCCGCGCGCAAGCGGTGCGCGATCGTGGTCTTGCCGGCGCCCGCGGGGCCGACGAACACGAGCAGGCGCGAGGCTCGCAACTCGGCGTTCGCACTCACTTCGTCACGCCTGCGGCTGGGGCTGCCGGTGCCGCGGCGGGCGCTGCCGCCGGGGCCGCCTCGGGCGCCGCTCCGGCTGCCTTGTCCGCCGCGCGACGACCCGCCGGTGGCGCCGCCGGTGCCGTCTCGCCCAGATCATCGGCGGTCAGCGCCGCGGGCATCGTGCCACCGGCCTGGGCCTGGAGATCACGCACCAGTTCCTGGACTTGCAGCAACGTCTCGGCGCGCCGGCCGTTCACGAAGAAGGTCGGCGTCCCGTCCACGCCCGCCGCCTCGCCGATCTTGGCGCTGGCGTCGATCGCCTCCTGCGCCGCCGGGCTGCCAAAATCCGCAACGAATTTCTTCATGTCGAGGCCGAGCCCCGCCGCGAGCTTCTGCACCGACGGCCAGTCCAGCGCGTCCTGGTGCGCGAACATCGCGTCGTGCAGCGGCCAGAACTTGCCCTGCTGATGCGCCGCCCAGCCCGCCTTGGCCGTCCCCTCGGCGTTCGGGTGCGCCAGCTTGAGCGGGAAGAAGCGGTAGTACATCAAGAAGTTGTAGTGTTTCTGCAGCTTGTGCAGCGGCTCGACCGAGTGGCGGCAGAACGGGCACTCGAAGTCGGAGAACTCGATCACCGTCACCTTGGCGTCCGCCGGTCCCACGCTCGGCGCGCCCGCGACGTCGATCTGCACCACCGTGTTCAGCCTCTCGATCTCGCGCAGCAGCATCGCCACTGCCTGCTTCTTGCCGTGGCCGGCCTGCAGCAGCTTGACGACGGTTGCGCCCAGCTTGATCGCCAGCGGGCAATCGGCCGCTTCGAGCGATGCCTGGAAGGAGCGCGGCTTGCCGCACGGATCGAACTGCTCCGCCAGGATCTCGGCCAGCACCTTGCGCTCCGCGGCGTCAAGATCCTTGGGATCCACGGTCTTGGGGAACTCGGCCGCGGGCGCGGCAGCCGCAGGGACGGTCGGGCTCGCTTCGGCCGCGGGCGGCACTTCCTGGCCGGTCCCGTGGGCGACTTCGACCGAGGCCGTGGCCGACGATTCCGCGTGCTTGCAAGAGGGAAGACAAAGGGCCGCGCAAAGGGCGAAGAGGGCGCCGCGAACGATCGGATCACACATGCAAACTCCACCGGATGCGCCAGCGCCCTGAGATGTGGCCGGGTCTGGCGATTCGCGGTAGCATGCGGCCGCCTTGCGCGCGGATCAAGCGCACGGCGGGACATCTCAAGACGCATGCCTCGCATCCTCGTCGCCCTCGGCAGCAACCTGGCCGGTCCCTCGCGCGTGATTCCGCTTGCGTGGCAGGCCGTCTGCGCCAGGCTCGGCTTGAGTGCGGCGCGTTGCAGCCGCGTGCTGCTCTCCGATCCCGCGGAAGGCGCGTCCGGGGCTGCGTTTTGCAATGCCGTCGGCCTGGGCGAGACGGACCTCGGGCCGCACGAGGCGTTGGCCGAACTGCGCCGCATCGAGCGCGCCTTCGGCCGTGATCGCCGCCACGAAGGGCACCACGGCGCGCGGCCCCTCGATCTGGACCTGCTCGACCTTGGCGGTCTGCGTCTCGACGCCGCGGACCTGCAGTTGCCGCACCCGCGCCTGGCGCAGCGCGACTTCGTCCTGGTGCCGATCCTGGAAATTGCCCCTGAGTTCATAGATGTGCGCAGCGGCTTGGGCGTGGCTGCGCTGTTGGCCGCGCTGCGCAGCCACTGGATCACGCCCTGATGTCCTTGTCTTGGCCCAGGAGTGCCGTGGCGCAGCCAGGTTCGCACCGCATCCGGACCGCGGCGCTGACCGTCGTTGCGCTGGCCGCCTGCCAGCACGAGGCGCCGCCGCCTTCGCCCTGGGCGAACGTCGTGCGACTGCAGCCGGCGCCACCTCTGGTGCTGGCCCAGGCACCGCTGGCTGAAGATGCTGCAACGCAAGCCGAATTCGTCGAGTCGCTGCGCCTTGTGGCCGGCGATCAGGCGGCGCGCCAGATCCTGAGCGATCTCGCGGTCGCGCTGCGAAACGCGGGGGATGCCCGCCACTTTGCCGCGGTCCAAGCCCTCCTGGCGCAGCTGCCAGCGGAGACCCCATGAACTTGCGCGGCATCCTCCTGGGCATGGGCCTGTTCTTCGCCGTCCTCGTCGTCTCGGCGCTCTACGCCGACGTCGCCAGCCTGCAGCGCGCGCTCGTGTCCTATCCGCTGTGGATGGTCCTGCCCGCCTGCGGCCTCGTGCTCTGCAACTACGCCCTGCGCACGGTGCGTTTTCGCATCTACTTGCGCGCCCTTGGCATTCGCGTCGTCTGGCGCGAGGCCCTGCTCATCTTTGTCGGCGGCATCTTCTTCTCGGTCTCTCCCGGCAAGATGGGCGAGGTCTTCAAGGGTTATCTGCTGCACAAACGCCACGGCGCCCACATCGCCGACAGCGCCACCGTCGTCGTGGCCGAGCGCTTCACCGACGTCGTCGCGCTGCTGTGCCTCGCCGCGGTCGGCGTGTCGCAGTATGGTGCCCATGTCGGCCTGTTTCTCTCGGTGTTCCTGCTGTGTTTGGGCTTCCTGGCCGCCGTCGCGCACCCGCGCCTCATTCCGGGCGTCGTGCGCCGCATCGAACCGCGCCTCGCGCAACATCCGCGCGTGCAGGCGCTGGTCGCCAGCGTCATCCGGATTCACACGTCGCTGCGGGTGCTGTGCCAGCCGCGCTGGCTCATCCTCGGCATCGCGCTCGCCTCGGGCGCCTGGGGCTTCGAGTGCGTGGCGCTGCGCCTGCTGTTCGAAGCGGCCGGCGGCGGCGGCGGCATGGGCGGAACCATCGTGATCTACGCGATGGCCACGCTGTTCGGCGCCGTGTCGATGCTGCCGGGCGGCGTTGGCACGACCGAAGCGGTCATGATCGCGCTGGCGCTGCAGCCGGCCTTCGGCCTGCGCCTGTCGCTGCCGGAAGTGACGCTGGTCACCCTGCTCATTCGCTTTTGCACGCTGTGGTTTGGCGTGGCGCTCGGCGGTCTGTCGCTGGTGGCGATGCGGCACATCGCGCCGCGATCGGAGATTAGCGAGTAGCCGGAGCCGGAGCCGGAGCCGGAGCCGGAGCCGGAGCCGGAGCCGGAGCTGGAGCCGGGGCCGGAGCGGAAGCCGGAGCCGGAACAACCACCGGTCCAGCAGGCGCCGGGGGCGCGGCTGCGGCAAACTTGCGCAGCGCCTCGCGATCCAGCACCCGCAGCGCATTGCCGCGGTACAGCTTGTCGAGCACCTGCGCCGGCAGCCCGATCGCGTCGACCTTCCAGTTGCCTTGGATCGGACTCGGATGCGCGATCTGCTTGTCCAGCGTCTCCAGGAAGCGGAAGTGCGCGGCGTAGAACGGCATCACGTCCTTCATCGTCGGCTCGATCTCGCCGTTGGAGCCGAGCATCAGGTAGTCCGACCCGATGCCGATGTCCGTGCCAAAGACGATGCGATCCTGGTACTTCTCGAAGAACGCCCGCAGCGTGTCCGCGGGATGCCGGCCGAACTCGCCGACGCGCGCCGCGATGTCGATCCACACGTTCGGGTTGCGATCGAGCAGGCCGGCGACATAGTCCAGATCTTCCGCGGCGTTGCCAAAGTGCACCGCGACGAAGATCGTGCGCGGGTTCTGCCGGTAGAGGCGCTCGGCGCCCCGCAGCATCTCCTGCCACGACGGCACCGGCGGCCGCGGCGGCATGTCGCCGGCAAGCTCCGGCGGAATCGGCCCATAGGCCCAGTAGGGATGCGCGTGCAGCTCGTCCCAGCGCTCGT
Source organism: uncultured Myxococcales bacterium (assembly GCA_903917305.1). Lineage (GTDB taxonomy): Bacteria > Myxococcota_A > UBA9042 > UBA9042 > UBA9042 > CAIXAA01. The sequence goes on from CAIXAA010000580.1 coordinate 12,025, forward strand.
TCTGCGGCGTCAGCGGCAGCCAGAACGCGCGCGGATCGGCGACGTGGATCGAGACCGGGACCCCAAGATCCGCAGCTTTCTTCCACAAAGGCCCAAGCCGCGGATCATCGGCCGGAATCAGGTGATCCTGCAGGTCCGTCACGCCCAGTCCCAGCGCCTTGGAGATCTTGAGGCCGCGA
>CAIXAA010000581.1 GCA_903917305.1 uncultured Myxococcales bacterium
CGGATTCGGCGGACCTTCGGGGTTGCTGGCGCAGTGCACCTCGCCTTCCATGATGTGGTAGCCGCTCCAGTCGTTGATCAGGTGCACGATCAGGCCCTTGCCGTCATGGCCGAGCTGGTGCAGCGGCGAGGCCAGGTGATCCTGCAGGTACTTCGCGAAGAGGTCGGAGCCGTCGATGACCGGACCGTACGGGTTCGGGATCGCCATGTGATCGCCAAAGACGAGCGAGTTCACCATGCCCGGCAGCCAGGCGATCTTGCCGCCATCGACTTCCTCCGTCAAAATCGGGATTTGCACGATCTCGTCGTCGCCCAGGCCCACCGAGGTCTTGGCGGTGTCGAGCGCGCCCTGCGTCTTGACTTCCGCCTCCTGCGACCACTGCATCAGGTCGACGTCCGCCAGCACCTGGTCGATCGTGACCGTCGCGTCCTTGATGGCGCCCGACTTGGCGTCGTAGTTCTTGAGGCCGATGAACAGCTGCACGCTGCCGTGACCCGCCTTGCTCTGGTCCGTCAGCATCTGCTTGCCCAGGTCGTCCGACGCCACCAGCAGCTTCCAGCCGCGCGGCGTGCCGGCGGGCACGTAGCTGAAGATCTCGTCGACGTGGCCGACCAGCAGCCAGGACGTCTCGACCTCGAGCGGCGGACCCTGCACTTTTTGCGCGGCATAGAAATCCAGCGTTTCCGGCAAGATGCCCGAGCCGTGGATGATGCGGCCGAGCGGATAGGTCTCCTTGTCCTTCGTGTACGGCGGCAGCAGGTCGTGGTTGCCGTGCGAGTCGAACGAGGAGCCCGTGTCCGGCAGGCGGTAGATCGCGATGATCGCCTTGTCGCCGCCCAGGTAGTTGTCGCGCAGCCACTGGATCGGCAGCCACTTGGCGCCGGTCTGGCGACCCCACGGCCGCGCGTTCAGCACGCGCATGCCCTGGACCTTGCCGCCCGCCGCGGGAATCGACGTCCAGGCGGTCTGGAAGAAGTCCTGCGTCCACTGGTCGTCCCAGTTCGAGTATACGGTGTACTTGAGGTTGCCGGCCGGGATCGCGACCTTCATGTCGTTGTAGAAGTCGGTGTAGGTCTTGTCGGAGCGCACTTCGTCAAAAGCCGCGGTGTTGCCGTTCAGGATCCACGGCGCGACCTTCATGCGCACGCGCTTCAAACCGTCCGCCGTGCCGGGGCTCTTGAGGAGGTTGCCGTTGGCATCGACCACCGCGAGCGAGAAGTCGACCAGGCCGGTCCAGGCCGCGGGATCCTCGGAGCGCACGAAATCGCGGCCTTCCACGCCAAGCTCCGCGCCGGCGCGCAGATCGGCGACCGTCAGCAGCGCCGATTGCAGCGTGTGGCAGTCCGTGCCGGGGCAGGTGCCCGAGGTACCGGCGATCGCCTCCCAGGAGCCGTCCGCCTTGTGCTTCCACAAGCGGATGCTCTGGGCGCCCAGCAGGTCGATGGCGATGTGACCGACCGCGCCATCGGGCGCGCCAGGCCAGGCCACCAGCTGCATCCGCGCCAGGTCCAGCTCGTCCTGCGGCCCGTTGACGATCTCGTCCAGGGCGTCTTCGAGCTTGTCGCCGTCGTCGTCGTCGAGGTTGGCCAGGAACGACGCGCCGTGCTTGTCGTCGAACACCCCGCCGAAGTCTTCATCGCCCGGATCGCCCGGCTTGACCACGCCGTCGCGGTTCGCGTCGACCACGAGGTTGATGATGGGGCCGGTGGTCGCCGTCGTGTCCGCGCCCTTGGGCACGTCCTTGCCCACCGTCAGATCGGCGCCCGCGATGGTGTCCGGTGGCTGGATGGGCAGCCCGGTACTCCCCGCGGTCGTGCCGCACGCTGCCAGCGTGAGTGAGGCCAGCGCTGAGGGCAGCCAACGCAGCCCCAGTCTGTCGTGCATGAGCCCTTGCCTTCCGCTCTGCATGTCCGTGTCCATCGGCCGCCAGAGGTGCGGACCCGGCACCCAAGCCTGGTCCGGCGGACCCCTCCGGCCGTTGGGGCTGGATCCGCGAGCGGCGCACTCTAGCAGGGCCTGCCCGCACGTGCCACCCGCATCACGCGTCCAGGTCCGCCCGCACCAAGGCTTTGGCTTGACCGCGGCGTGGGCGCCGTGGTAGTTAGCGCGCCACACCGCAGACCGCTCGCGGCCAACGCGTGTGTAACAGTTGAAAACCATGTGGCATTTGCCACATCCGCGATCGCGGTGGGACCCGGTCCCGGCGCTGCGGCAACCGGCAGGCATGACCCAGCAACCGTCCCTCATCGCCCAGGTCGAGAAGCTCCACGTCGTCGTGGCGCTGCTCGCCGTGCTGGCGACCGTGGCGCTCGCCGGCAAGGCGCAAGTGGCCGGAATGCTTGCGGGTGCCCTGGTGGGTGCCGGCAACTTCCGCGCCTTGGGTGTGCTGACCTCGCGCCTGGTGGGCGGCGAGACGGGTTCGCGCAACGCCGCCATCGGCCTGCTGCTGGCCAAGTTCACGCTGCTGGCTGCCCTGCTGGGGGCGATCGTGACCTGGGTGCGCCCGGACATCGTCGCGCTGCTCATCGGCCTCACGCTGGCGCCCGCCTGCCTCGTCGTTCTCGTCCTGCGCAGCCGCCGAAGCGCGCCTTTGGAGACGCTGTGATGTCCATGCCTCGCCGCTTCATCGCCGTTTTCGGACTTGTCTGCCTTGGCTGCTTCGGCGCCGTCGCCGCGCACGCGGAAGAGCCGGCTGCCGCCGCCACTGCCGAACCTGCTGGCGCAGAACATGTTGGCGCCGCGGAGCACCACGCGGAGCCGCTCACCTGGCTCAGCATCGTCCCGGAAAGCGTGCAGGAGTCGCTCAAGCACAGCCTGGCGTCCGTCGCCCCCAAGACCTTCATCGACAAGGAAGATTTCGCGGAGAAGGGCGAGCTCGTCCACGTCTTCTTCGCCATCATCGCCTTCCTGATCGTGCTCGGCACCGCCCTGGCCGCGCGCCGCACGCTGTCGCGCGACGTCGATGCCGGCGTGCTGCCGGCGCGCAAGTTCAGTCCGCTGCTCGTGTTCGAGCTCATCGTCGGCGCCGTGTGGAACCTCATGCGCAACATGATGGGTCCGGACGAAGCGCGCCGGCACTTCCCCATCATCTGCACGCTCGCGGTCTACATCTTCACGATGAACGCCATGGCCCTGCTGCCCTTGGGCGTGCCGGCGACCGACAACCTGAACACCAACATCGTCATGGGCCTCACGGTCTTTTTCGCGACGCACATCAGCGGCTTGCGCGTGCAGGGGCCCATCGGCTACCTCAAGCACTTCGCCGGCCCGATCCTGGCGCTGGCGCCGCTGATGATCGTCATCGAGCTGATCAGCCACATCGTGCGGCCGCTGTCGCTCTCCCTGCGTCTCTTGGGCAACATGACCGGTGATCACAAGGTGATGGAGGAGTTCCTCAAGTTCCACCTCCCCCTCGTGCCGCTGCCGGTGATGTTCCTCGGCCTGCTCGTCGTGTGCATCCAAACCCTCGTCTTCGTGCTGCTTTCGACGGTGTACCTGTCGATGGCGGTGGCCAAGCACGAGGAGCACGGCGACGAAGCCCATGGTCACCATTGATTCTGGCGCCTTGCTGTTCTGAAGCTTCCTGAGTGTCTTGCGAATGATCTTCTCGTCGGCTGCGGCCGCGTCTCTTCCTGGAGGATTTCCGATGAATCTGAAGCGTTTCTTTGCGGCCGCTTTCACGTTTGCCACGCTCATGCTCGTGTTCGGTGCCACGGCGTTCGCCGCGGACGGCTCGGCGCCGGCCCTGGGTGATGCGGTCAAGGTCGCGATCGCGCTGTCGGTCGGCTTCGGCCTCGGCATGGCGGCCATCGGTGGCGCGCTCGGTCAGGGCAAGGCCGCTGCCGCCGCCCTCGAGGGCATCGGCCGCAACCCGGCCGCCGCCAAGGAGCTGCTCACGCCGCTGCTCCTCTCGCTCGCGATCATCGAGTCGCTCGTCATCTACTCGCTGGTCATCTCGTTCATGCTGCTCGGCAAGATCTAAGGATCTCGCCTTTCAGTCCGTGATATGCCGGACCGTAGCGCCCTCGCGGCGCTGCGGTTTTCGGTTTTTTGCCTGTTCGCGTGACGGCAGCCCTGCCTGGGTTGCCCCCTGCCGCGACGTCTGCCATTCTTCCGGGCCATGGCCGTGATCAAGCGCGATGTTCAGGTTGTGGTGGTGGCGGACGACCCGATCGAGGCCGGCATGCTGGCGCTCGATCTCGTGCAGGCCGGCGTCGCGGCGCAGGCCGTGCGCGATCTGGAGGCCGCGGCCGCGCAGCTGCTCGACACAGGCCGCACGCGGCCGGCGGCGCTGTCCGTGCTGGTCGCCGCGCACCGCGAGCTCGCGCACACGGTGGAGCTGTGGCGCCAACTGACGGCCCGCGTGCCCAATGTCGGCTTTGTCGCAGTGGTTTTGCGCAGCCAGCGTGAAGCGGCGGAGCTGGAGTCGCGCGCCCTCGGCTGGGCCGGCGTGGCCGTGCGTCCCGTCAACGCGGAAGAGCTAGTCGGCCTGGTCACCCACGCCACCGTCCGCAACCGCCCGAATTCAGACGTGATGGAGAGAGGCGGGCAGCTCGCGGAGGACTCCGTCGTCGAGATCCTCGGCACGCTCATCGATCGCATCCCGCGGCCCGGCTCGGCCAAGAGCGCGACGCTGCACCTGGAATCGCTGGGCCGCAAAGGCCTCATCGCGATCGTCGAAGGCGAGCTGGTGCACGCCGAAGCCGACGGCGAGCAGGGCCGCCACGTGCTGGAGCGCCTGTGCTGCTGGCGCGTCGGCGAGTACCGCATCGAACCGGGCGTGCGCGATGGCCCCTCGAACCTGAGCGGCTCCTCGCTGGGCTTGATGGCGGTCGCGCAGGAATACGCCCGCCGCGTCGAAGAGGCGCGCCAGAGCGTGCCCTACGCCGATTGCGTCTGCACCGTGCGCTGGGAGCGCGTGCGGCCCCTGCCGGTCGTGGCCGAGGCGATGTTCCGCCGCATCGCGTCCGGGCTGGTGCTGGCCGAAGCGCTGCCGGGCGAAGGCGACGACGAGCTGGAGGCCTACGCGGCGCTCGAGACGCGCATCAAGCGCGGGGCGATCGTGCCGCAGATCGAGAGCGCGCCGCCGCTGCTGCCGGTGCAGACCGGCGAGTCGACGATGGTGTCCTCGATGCGCACCGGGCACACGAGCCCGAACGCCTTCCCCGCCGTGCCGATGGCGCTGGTCGATTCGCCGCAGGTGCCGCAGCGCAAGCGCAACCACCCGACCACCAACCTGTACCGCGTCGGGGCGGACGGCAAGCCGGTGCCGCTGGACGACGGCGCGGGCGTGCCGCCGGCCCTGCCGCGTCATCCGACGACGCTGCGCAACGCCTCGCCGCCGCCGGCGCCGCACCGGACGACCTCCGGCGTGACGACGACGGCGCTGCCGGCAGCGCCGGTCAGCAGCAACGACTCCCGCAAGGGCATGGTCACAGGCTGGTTTGGCGTGGGCGTCGGCGAGAATGCCGATGTCTCCGTGGAGCTGCACGGCGGTGGCGACGTGGCGCCCCTGCGCGCGCGGCCGCACAGCGAGGTGCGCCTCGTGGGGTCGAGCGCGGCGCGCATCACGCAGCCGCCCGGGCCTGAAGCGGCGCGCCCCTACGGCTGGTCGACCCCGGCAGCGGAGCCGGACGACGACGCGGACGCCGAGCCCGTGCTGCCCAAGCCGACCGCCCGCAACCGCTGGCTCTGGGTGGCGGCGCTGCTCGTGCTGGTGGCTGGCGTCGGTGTCCTGGCCTGGCCGTCGGGCGCGAACCGCGACGCGGCCAGGAACGCGGCGCCGACGACACCGGCCCAGCGCGCCTACCGCCGGGCGATGAGCCTCATTGACGCCGGTCAGTCGGCCGAGGCGATCGCCACGCTGCGCGCCCTGTCGCAACAGCCGCAACACGAAGCCGAAGTGCTGCTGCAGCTCGGCGTTCTCGAAGCGGAGGCGAGCGACTTCCTGCAGGCCCGCCGCCACCTGGACGCCTACCTCGCTTCGCCGAATCCGCGCCACGCCGACCGTGCCAAGAAGTTGTACTTGCACGTCTTTGGTGAGGCGCAGGCGCAGCCACCCGGCGCAGGCGGCTCTTGAACCCCATCCTCGGCATCGAAACCTCTTGTGACGAAACGGCCGTGGCGATCGTGCAGGACGGCGTCGTCCTTGCCAGCCGCATCGCCAGCCAGGTGCCGCTGCACCTGCGTTTTGGCGGCGTCGTGCCGGAGATCGCCGCGCGCAACCACCTGTTGACCGTGCTGCCCACGCTGCAAGCCGCGCTGGACGACGCCGGGCTGCGGCGCGAGGACCTGGGCGGCCTGGGCGTGACGAACCGGCCCGGGCTCATCGGGGCGCTGCTGGTCGGAGTGCAGACGGCCAAGACCTTGGCATTGTGCTGGAATCTGCCGCTGGTCGGCATCGACCACATCGAGGCGCACGTCTGGGCAGCGATGCTGCGTGGCCCCAAGCAGGCGGGCACGGACTGGCCCAAGCCGGAGCTTCCGTTCCTGGCGCTGGCGGTCTCGGGCGGGCATACGAGCCTCTACCGCGTGCAAGGTCCTGGCCGCATGACGCTTTTGGGGCGGACCCTGGACGACGCGGCGGGCGAGGCGTTCGACAAGTTCGCCAAGCTCATCGGCTTGCCGTACCCGGGCGGGCCCAATGTGCAACGGGCCGCGCAAGAGGGCGATGACCGCCGCTTCGAACTGCCGCGCGGCGTGCTCGGCCGCGACGATTTCGCCTTTTCGTTCTCGGGCTTGAAGACCGCGGTGCGCCTCAAGGTCGAGGCCCTGCGCGATGGCGGCGTCGCCATCGAAGGCCAGGTCAAGGCCGACCTCTGCGCCAGCTTGCAGCGCGCGGTGGTCGAACAGCTCGTGCGCATCACGCTGCGCGCCGCCAGCCAGCAAGGCCTGCGCGACGTCGTCGTGGCGGGCGGCGTGGCGGCAAATGCAAGGCTGCGTGCCGACTTGGGCGCAGCGTGCGCAGGCGCGGGCCTGCGCTTCTGGCCGGTACCGCCGCTGTGGTGCACCGACAACGCCGCGATGGTCGCCGGCCTGGCCGAAGCGCTCCTCGCCGCTGGCGTGCGCGACGATCCCCATTCCCTCGACGCGATCGCCACTGGCGCGCACAAGCGGAGCCTGGCATGAGCGCGCACATCCCAGCCAAGAAGTCGCTCGGACAGCATTTCCTCAACGACGAATCGGTCTTGCGACGCATCGCCGCGCTGTCCGCGCCCGAG
>CAIXAA010000582.1 GCA_903917305.1 uncultured Myxococcales bacterium
CGAGGCGGTACAGCGACTCGCGGAAGTCCTGGCGAAAGGTCGGTGCCAGCGCGAGCTCGAAGCCGGAGATCGAGTCGATCACGACGCGGGACGCCTGGATCTCCTGGACCGCCTTGGACACTTCGTCGAACGTCTCGTCGACGGAGAGGTCGAGAGGCCGGACGTAGATGAGCCGCAGCTTGCCAGCGTCGATCGCCGCGCCAAAGTCGACATCGCGCGTGCGGGCGCGGGCGAGGTAGGTCTCCGGCCTCTCCTCGAAGATGAGGATCACGCAGGATTCGTCGTGGCGCAGGCCATCGGCGACAAACTGGGTCACGAACGTCGTCTTGCCCGTGCCCGCCGGCCCCGCGATGATGACCGCGTCGCCGCGCGGAATGCCGCCGGCCATCATCTCGTCGAGCGCCTGCATTCCGGTCGACGCCCGCGCATTGCTCCACACGTGCACGTCCGCGGCGTTGGACGGCATGCGCGGATAGACCTGCACGCCGGTCTCGCTGATGCGCATCGTGTGCAGGCCGGGCATCGCCGACATGCCGCGCATCTTGATCACCTGCAGCTTGCGGACCATAGAGTTGCGGTCGACGTCCTGCAGCAGCGAGAAGATGCCATCCGCCACCGTGAAGACCGGGTTGTTGCGCAGCGCGGAGTCGGCGTGCTCCCCGACCAGCACGGAAGTGACCTCCCACGCGGTCATGTGCAGGGCAAGGCGCTGCACGAACTCCTCGAACGCGATGTCCGTATCGCGTGCGGCAATGGAGCGCACAAGTCCGCGAAAGGAATCGATGACCACCAGACCGGGCCGGACGCGCTCCACCTCTTGCGCGATGCGCTGCTGGACCTTCTCCAGGTCGCCGGACTGGACGTCCTCCGACAAGTCGAGGAACTGCACGGTCTTGCCCATGGCCTCGACGTCGAAGAACGCGAAGCGCTGCTGGTAGCGCAGCAACTTGAGCGGCGGTTCGCCGAGCAGCGTGATGAACAGCCCGGGCGCCTCGGTGGTGGCGTTGGCGAACAGCATCTGCATGGCCATCGTGGTCTTGCCGCTGCCGGCCTGGCCGACGATGAGGTTGAACGACAGCGCCGGCAGCCCACCGCCGAGCACGTCGTCCAGGCCGGGCACGCCGGTCCGCAGCAGCGGCAGCTCGGCCTTGCCGTCCATGGGCGGCTGACGGAGGGGGGCTCGCGGCGGGACGTGTGTCAGGCTCATCTCGTCAATCCCCTTTGTGAACATCATGATTCGAATCGGCGATCGGGGCGGACGGGCTTGCGGCGAGGCTCTTCACAGAGGCCTCCTGTGCCCCAGCGAAGGCTTGTTCCGTCAGGCTCAATGCCATAGCGTCGCCCGCCACACGGCCGAGCAGACCGATGAAGGTCGCGAGGAACGCCACCAGCGCTTCCCGCTCCGCCGCGGCGTCTGGCGGGGACGGCGCCGCGGCAGCGTGAACGATCTGGCCGGCATCGAGGCGCAACGTCTGCAGCAGCGGATGGCCGATGCCCGCCTCGTGCAGGGAGCGCCGCAGGAGCGCCGCGAAGCCAGCCGCGCCGATCCATTGCACCATCACTTTGCCGAGTTGCAGCATGACGCGCTGGGCCACGTGCGCGAGGTCGGAGCGCTCCGCGGGCGCCGGCAGCTCGCGCAGCAGGAGGGCGCGCGCGGCTTCCAGCGCTTGGGTCGACGGCTCGCGCATGCTCAAACCTCGAATGGTGCTCCGACCATTGGACCGCG
>CAIXAA010000583.1 GCA_903917305.1 uncultured Myxococcales bacterium
CCTTCACGCCCGAACTGGCCAACATTGGTCAACGCTACAGCGCCTTCGGGCAACCGCTCATCCTCACGTCCATCCTCGGCAACGTCTCCTTGGCCCAGGCGGGGATGGCAGACGCTGCCCAAGTCGCTGAACTGCTCCAGGAAGCCGCGGACGCCTGCCAGACGGCCAAGGGGCTTTCCCACCAGTTGCTGACGTTCGCCAAAGGCGGAGCCCCGATCGTCAAGGTCGTGGACCTGCGCATCGTCCTCGCCGCGGCGTCGAGCTTCGCGTCGCGCGGCACTCGCGCACGCTGCGTCCTGGAGCTTGGCAACAGTCCTTTGGCGGTGAACATCGACAAGGAGCAGATCTCGCACGTGATTCACAACCTGGTCATCAACGCAGCGCAGGCCATGCCGGAGGGCGGCGACATCACGATCCGCGCCGCCAGCGTTGCCTTGGGCGCCTCAGCCCGCGTGCCATTGGCGGCCGGGCCCTACATCCGCGTGACCGTTGCCGACCAGGGCATCGGCATCCGCCCCGAACATCTTGCCAAGATCTTCGACCCTTACTTCACGACCAAGGAGGCTGGACGCGGCTTGGGGCTGGCGATGTGCCATTCCATCGTGGCCAAGCATGGCGGCCACATTGCCGCCGAATCGGGCGCGCGGGGCGGGACGACGTTCACGCTCTACTTTCCCAGCGCGGACGCGGCGCAACTGCCTGCCGAGGTTGCTAGCCCGGTGCTGACGACGGGAACCGGCCGCGTCCTGGTCATGGACGACGATGTCGCAGTCGCCAAGACCATGGTGCGGCTGCTCAAACGGTTGGGCTACCAGGCGCAGGCCGTGGTGGACGGCAAGTCGGCTCTCGCCGCGTATGCGCAGGCCATGCAGGTGGGCGAACCATTCGCTGCCGTCATCATGGACCTGACAATTCCCGGCGGCATGGGCGGCAAGGAAGCCGTTGTCGCGCTCCATGCGCTGGACCCTGGCGCCAAGGCCATCGTGTCGAGCGGCTACTCCAGCGACCCGGTTCTCTCCGAGTGGGGCGCCCACGGCTTTGTCGGCGTGCTGGCCAAGCCCTATCGCTTCGAGGAAGTCGCCGAAGTCCTCAGCCGCGTCATCGATCCCAAGCTGCGCGCAGTGTAGGCGGGCCGTCCTCGCCTCTCTGCGACTTGGACGCGCGAGCTGGCAGGGTCTGTTGAGGACGCCAGAACGAATGCGCACTTGAGCGACGATTGCTCGGCGCGCCACCGGACCTCTGGCATGCGCGGCGCCCGACAAAGCAACTGAGGACGTTCCCTCTGCCCAGTGCCCGCCAAGCCCGCATGCATTAATGACGTTTCCGGGGCGGCTGACCATGCGCCATGCACGCCGCCGCGCCCCGTGCCGGCGCTACTTCCTTGCTGAGAACATCGCAATGAGAAACAGGACGTTGACGAGCAGGTAAAACACGCAAAGGCCAATGCCCGGAACGGACACGAGGGTCGAGCGCAGCGACACGGCTTCGGGCGCGCTCTGACGCGCGTGCGCCCACCAGTGCTTGACGAGTTGCCATTGAATGCTGGTGGTTATCGCAGCGACGAGGATGGCGCCAGCGAGCCACCACGCACTCGTTGGTGTCCATGCGGCGGTCGCCTGGCGCAGCAAGTCCGCAAGCGGCCTGCAAAGCGCCAGCAGCACGCCCAACGTGTTGCCGACGGCGTGCAACGTCAGCGACGGCCACAGCGAACCAGAACGCACGAACAGGACGCCACTCATCACGCCGAGAACGATGGCCCACGGCAGGGGCAAGAGAAACAGGTGCAACATGCCGAATGCCAACGCAGATACCGCGATGGCCTGCTTCTCGCCGTGCGCGAGCAAGGCGGGGAGGACGGCGCCACGGCAGAGCAACTCCTCGCCTAGCACGGTCAGCACGACCTGGACGAGGAACATCGCGGCGACGGTGCTCACGGTCGGCATCTCGGTGGGCGAGCCAGCGCTGGGATGCGCGCCGAAGCGGAGCAGGATCAGCGTCATGGCGATGGCGAAGGCATTGCCCGCCAGAGGGTTCAGGAGCCCTGCCAGTGCTGCCTCCGCGGTGAGGCGGCCGACATTCGGCGATGGATGCGGCCAGCATTGACGTACGCGGCGAAAGCCCCACACCGCGAAGACCAACACGGCTAACTTCGCTGGCAAATCATGCCATTCGGCGGGCAGTCGTCCGGCGGCAAAGAGGCAGACCAGGACCGCGACGGAGCAGCCAAAGACCAGGGCAAGCGCGAATCTGCCGCGCTTCGACGACACTTCCATTGGCTTGTCCGTCGGCGCGCCAAGCGCGCAGAAAATGCGAAGGCCTATTGCTGATCGCCTGACCGGGTGCGTGGTGCATGGCAACGGCCATTGCTGATCGCCTGACCTGGTCCAACGTCTTCTGGCGGCCCCTCCGGCAGCGCAGGACGGCACCGAGCCGAAGCTTGAGCGGCTTCTCGGCGCATGTCCAGGCAGCCTTTGGCGGTTTTCGGCGCAATCAGGCGCACCCGTGCCGCCCAGCGCGTCTTCTCGACGTCCCTGGCCCTTGCTGACCACCACCGTCGGTTGCTGCTACGCGACCCAGTCCGACGGCTGCAGATCGTCGAAGGCGTCGTTGTCATCATCCGGCGGGTCCATCAACTCAGGTACGCAGCAGAAGGACTGGATGTCATCAGGATTCCGGCACAGCCGCAGGTGCCGCGGGAAGCGCTCGATCTCCGCGCGGGTGTCCACGCGGCCAGAGCGTCTTCAGGCGCTCCGCCGCGCACGCAAGCGCCGGCGCAGCACCAGCGCAACAGCCAGCGACACAAGCGGCAGCCATCCCTGCCCCGCCGAACGCCCTGCCGTGCAACCGCTTTTCGCCGTCGCCGTGCTCGCCTTCGCCTGCGCGACATCCTTGGCCGCCACGACATCCTGCCAGCCACCCGCCGCATCGACGCCTGGCACAGTGCCATTGCTGTCCGTGACGCCCGCATCCGGTCCCGGCGTGCTGGTCCCCTTGGGCGGCACCTGACCATCCAACCAGCCCGTCTTCGGCACGCAGCCATAGGCCGGCATGGGCCACGGCCCGACGGTCGTCAGCAGCGGCTGGCTCGCCGGCGGCGTCCACTGCGACGCGACCTTCAAGGTCATGCCCGCCGGCAAGCTCGGCGTGCCGGGCACGGCGCCCAGAATCGCCTGATCCACCAACGAAATCTGCGCCGGGTCGATGTCCACCGGCGCCACGTTCTCGTCCTGCAGGCGAATACGCAACGCCGCGGGAGCTTTGAGGAACAGCGGATCGATGATCGACTTGTCGCCGCCCAGCACCCAGGTGCCCAGGCCGTCGATGGACAGGCGCGTCGCCGTCGGCTGCCCGAAGCCACTCCAGCCGGTGGGACACACCGTGTTGCTGGCGAAGGTCCGCACGGGCTGCACCAGCGGAAGATTGTTGTGGAAAGCGAACACGGGATCGCGGTCCATCTCCGCCGGCGAGATGCGCATCACCAGCCGCGTCAGCCGCGGCTGCTTGCCCAGCAGCTTGGCCATGTCCACGATAGGCTGCACCAAAGTCGTCGTGATTTCATCAGCCAGCGCGACGCCATCCACCGGCATGGCCTGAAGTTGCGCGGAGTTCAGCGTCACGTCAGGCAGCACGCAGTCGGGCGACGCCATGCCCTGGCTCCAGTACTGCGCGCAAGCCTTGAGATCCGCGAGCATCTGCAGCACGGCGATGTTCGGCCAGGTCTTCTGCAGGTTCAGGTGCTTGTCGAGCGCCGCTGCCACTTCATCGTTGAGCGGCAGCAGGAACAGCTCCTCAGCCAGCTGCCGGAGGTTCTGCACGCCCGACCAGCCTGCCGTTTGGAAGCCCTGAAGCGGTGAAAGCTGGCCGCCCGGCAAGCCCGAGAGCGACGCCTCCGTCACGAACGCGTGCCCGCCCGCCTCGTCGATCGCCGCCGCCAGCACCTGCGCGTAGTTCGTCGGCACGCCGCCGGGGCTGTTCAGCAACACCAGCCGCAGCGGATTGACCTCCACATCGAAGTGATTCTTGACGATCGCCCGCCCCGGCCCGGCGATGGTCACGGCGACGGTCATGTCGTCCTCGGCGGCAATCGAGGTCAGGCGCAGCGGCACGCACGGCTCGGCGTCGTCCATCAGCAGCGTCACCGGGCGGATGGCCTCGATACCTTGGCCGTTCTGCAGCTTGATCGCGACGAACTTGTTGCCCTTCTTGATGTGCGACGCCAGGATCGGCAGCGCCTTGTCCGGCGTCGCGTAGCCGTGGGCGTTGAGCCAATCCAGCAATGGTTTCGCGTCGGTGCTGTCGACGACGACGTAGTCGTAGGGTCCGGTCTGTCCCGATGCGAGGACCTGCACGCTGGGCGTGGCATTGCCGCCACCGAAGGCGTCGGCGGCGCTGAGAGAGGCGTCGGAGGCGGAATCGGCCGAACCGTAGTAGTGCTGGCTCTTGTCGGCGTCGCAGCCGTCCCACGGATCGCGGCAGTTCTCGGCGGGACCGCTGGATCCCACATAGCGTGCGCCCAGTTGCGCATCGAGCCCGTCGAACACCGACGCCGAGCCGACGCCGACCTTCGGCAGCTTGGGCACCGGCAGCACCCAGCCGAACTCCTTGGCCAATCCCGTGTAGCGCACCTCGACCCAGACGATGGAGGTCGTGCCGTCGCGCACGAACAGCACGCGCTCGGCGTTCTGGCGCACGATCTGCTCGGCGGTGGGCGATGCCGGCGAGAAGCAGCCGCCGCAGGCGAAGGCCGGTGCGGCGAACAGCGCGGCCAGGAGGAAGATGCTGAGCGAGAACAGGCAGATTCGGCGCATGGCGATACCCCAGATGCGCCGCAAGAGGCGGCGCGTGCGCCCGGCTGGTCTCGTCGACTTGGCGCCAAGCTCGGGCGGAGTCGAGTGTAGGCCTCAGGGCGAAGGGCGGCAACGGCCTGGCTGCGGTGGCGTGCATGGGGCGAGCCGGCGGCCAAAGCTCACGGAAAAGCCCTTTGCCGACCGACCGGTTCGCTCTGCGGACCACAAACGGCCGCTCTGGTGTGGTCGTCGACAACTCCCCGCCGATGCGAAGTGGCGCGGCTTTGGCCGAGCTTGCGGCTTGAGGCGGCAAGCCGCCCTGGCGGCGGCGGTAGCACTGTGGGGATCTTCCGGCGAGAGGGAGCCATCGGCGATGCATGGCGCGCCGCCAGGCTCCAAGAGAGGAGGCTGGAGGTCGGATCGGTTTGGCGCGCGACCACGTCAGCGGCGGCAACGGTCCAGATTACGCCGTATCCCGCAGCCGCTTCACCTGCCTGGCCGGCCGCGTCCGCCCCAGGTCATGCGCCGCCTGCAGGTTCATCCAGAACTCCGGCGTCGTGCCAAGCGCTTGGGACAGAAGCCACGCGGTCTCCGGCGTCACGCCACGCTTGCCGCGCACCAGCTCGTTGACGCGCTGCACCGGCACGCCCAGATGCGCTGCGAAGGCGACCTGCGTCACACCCAGCGGCCCCAGAAACTCTTCCACCAAGATCTCGCCGGGATGGGTCGGCGTACGGTTCTGCGGCAACATCTGAGCCTCCTAGTGATAGTCCACAAGCTTCACGTCTACGGCCGCGCCGTCCAGCCAGCGAAAGATCAGCCGCCACTGGTCGTTGACGCGGATGCTGAACCAGCCGTCCAGATCGCCGCTCAGCGCCTCCAGCCGGTTGCCGGGCGGTGCGCGCAGGTCCTGGACGACGGCCGCCGCGACCATCATGTCCAGCTTGCGCACGGTCGCCTTCACCAGCGCCACATCCAACCGCTTGACCTCGCGCGTCGCGTGGCCATGGAACACGTCTTGCGTACGCTGGTCGCCGAAGCTGCGGATCACGCCCTGACCTTTCCGCCGCGCGACGCGGCCTGATGAGAGACTAATGGATACACGGATAGCGTGCAAGCGTCCGCAGCCAATCCGCGTGTCGAATCGTGGCTGCGCGACCCGAGCCGCTCGCTCCCACACCCGCCACCAGTTGACCCCGCACTGCCAGCCAGGACCACGCCAGAGCCCCAGCTTGCGCGGCTTGAGCATCCCCGTGCTGGTCCGGCGCACCGCCTCCTCGTCGTCGACGACCAGGACCGTGCCGCTGCCCAGCGTGCACAGAAGCTCACGGAAAAGCCCTTTGCCGACAGGCCGGTTCGCTCCGCGGACCACAAACGGCCACAATGGTGTGGTCGTCGACAACTCCTCGGCGATGCGAAGTGGCCGCCGTGGCGCCTATCCCTGCCCGGCGGGATCTGCAGCGCAATCATCCCACTGCCGCAGAATCATGGGCCTACGCAAGCTCCGCCGATCGGCAACAGGGAAGGCACGTCGATTTTGACCTGCAACGAACCCATCTGCACGGTGTGCGAGCCGACCGTCCAGGGACCGTCAAGGCACTGGGCGTAGCCGCTACCACTGAGCTTTTTGCCGAAGCAGAAATTGGCGCTGACAAAGACGTTGCTGCCGCTCTCGTTGAGGTCGCATCGAGCGACTGACGCGGCTGGGCACGGCACGGAGGCGCAACTCTTGGGGAAGACGGACACGATGATGGCGTCGCCCGCACTGAGGGTCTCGCCGGCGCTGGTTGCGGTGCCGCGCACGCACAGCTTGCCAGGCTGCGCCCATGTGCACACGTCGTCGGCGTTGCAGCAGGTGGAGTCATTGCCGAGCTTCCAGCCGGCCGGCTCGCAGTCCGACCCGGTCTTGAACTTCTGGCCCGTCGGCGAAATGGCGCAACTGATGACTTGGCCGCACGTCTGCCAGGCGGAGCAGCCAAGGAAGGTCGACATCATGTCCACGCCAAAGCTGCCGGAACAGGCCGGGACCAGACCTCCGTAGTTGGGCAGGCAAGTGGCGTCGGCTTTGCACGCCGCTTCGCCCAGTTCCGCGCACGGCGAGGCGAGCGGCCCAATGGCACATTTCCCCTGTTGGCACAAAGGGATGGCCGGCTCGGAACAGTACCGCATCGTGCAGCCAGTGCCTGCGCACGCCTGGCCGCCGAACGCGGTCTGGACCTCGCCGATGTGATCCGTGCGCGCCGCCAGAACCTTGCCACCATTGCAGTGGTCGCAGCAGCCGATCTCGACAGCTGCGCAGTCGCTGTCCTGGCTGCACGCGAGCCAGGCGGGCGGTACCCCAACGTCCGTGGGCACGTCGGGCTGTGCGGCGAAGTCTGCCGGTGTGTCGGCGGCGGATGGGACATCGGCAGGGCTCGAATCCGCGATCGTTCCAGCATCGGACGGCACGGTACGCGCATCGGCGCTCGACTGCTTGCCTTCGAGCCAACAGCCGTGGAGCGGCACCAGGAACGCGACTACAAGAATCTTCCGTGACAACAATCGCATGAGATGCCTCGACCGAAACGGAGTGAGAGCCATGGGCAACTGCGCGCTCGATCCCGGCGCGGATGTGCGCGCCGTCCTTGCGGTCTCGCCATCCCGCGCTATGGCCCTTGATCCGCGCCGTCCCATCCCTTGCGCGCACCGTGGCGCACATGCAAGACGACTACGGCCTCTCCATCGACCACGAACAGCAGCCGGTACTTGCCCACGATGAGTTGTCGCACGGGCCGGCCCAGGTGCGCAGCCTCAGGTGCAAGGCGGCAACGCTGCGGGCGCTGCGCCAGACTCGCCAGCGCGACCTCCACCGCGTCCAGCCACTTGACGGCGGCAACCGGCGAGCGCTCCTGCAGCCAGACCGCAATCGCCGTGATGTCCAGGCCGCCGCGCCGGGCGACGCGAACGCGGTACTGCATCACTTGCTGCTGGCCAGCGCGCGTCTGGCTGTGGCGAGCGTCACGTCTGCATCAGCGACATCGCCGCGTTCGAGGTCGGCAAGGCCTTCGCGAATGCCAGCGATGGCTTGCGCGCGGTCCAGGGCTTCGAGCAAGCGTTGGTACGCCGCGGCGTCTTGGACGACGATTTCGGCGCGACCATTGACCGTGAGCACTTGCGGTCGGCCGCTGCGCTTAAGCTCGGCCATGCATTCCGGCGTCTTGCGTTTGAAATCAGTCAGGGGGCGGATGGCGTTGAGGTCGATCACGGCTGGCTCCTGGCCCGTAAGGGGCGGCACGAGAGCATTCTATTCGGTGCGAATGAGATGCGCAAGGAGCCTGCCGGCAGGTCTCGGCATGTGGGTGGCGCACCGGAAACCAGGGCCGGAGAACGTAGGTTCGTTGAGCAAGCCCAGGGCGAAGGTCACGGAAAAGCCCCTTGCCGACCGTCGGGTTCGCCCCGTGGACCACAGTTGACCACGGTGGTGTGGTCGTCGACAACTCCTCGCCGATGCGAAGTGGCCGTTCGGGCGCGCCGACCGCCGCCCGTCCGGCTCCAGCCGCGTCAAGGCGAGCGACCGCCGGCCGACCGTCCGCATCGCCGCGAAGGCCAATTCTGTGGCTTGCGCCCAGCCGCAAAGGCGGCCAACGCACGGCCTGAATGTCGTCGAGGCGCCAGCCGATTGGCCTGCGCGCGGCGCATGCTTCGTCAACCCATCTGGACCGACGCCGGCGAACAACGAAGAGGACTGCGCGCCCGACGTCCTGGTGCGACAGGTGCCGACGTCGCGTTGCCGCCCGGCCGCTCGAAATCGACCCGACTCGGGCATTCGACACACCGACGTATCCAGCTTGACGGCGCGCTGGCGGGGACGGATAAAGGCCTTCTCACGAATCTGCCACGGCTGCCGTCCGGACGGGCCGGCCGATGGCGTTATCCCCCGGCACCAGGACTTCGCGACTGCCACATGACGCTCGGCGACGCCATGGCTCCAGAGACTGCCGCGCCCGACGCCGCGCAACTGCGCACGATCGTCGATCGCACCTGCCCGCGCTGCGGTCGAACGACCGCCGACGCCGTCTGCCCCATGGACGGCGCTGCGACGCTTTCCACATTCGAAAAGCCGATGCCCTGGACGCCAGGGATGGTGATCGACGCGCGCTACTGCCTGGAGCAACTCGTGGGGCGTGGCGGCCACGGTGCGGTCTACGCCGCCCGCCAGGTGCTCACGGGTCAACGGGTGGCGCTCAAGCTGCTGCTGCCGACCGAGGATCCCCAGCACGCGCGCCGGTTTCTGCGCGAGGCGGACATCCTGGCCAAGCTGCGCAGTCCGCACACCGTGCGCATCCTCGACAGAGGTCCGGCGGGCTACAACAGTTTGTACCTGGCCATGAGCTGGCTCGACGGCCAGTCGCTTGAGCAACTGCTGGCGGAACGGCGCGGTGGTGCGTCGGTGCTTACGCAGCGCGAGACCATCGAGTTGGGCATCCAGGTGCTGCGCGGCCTGGAAGAGGCACACCGGGTCGGACTCGTGCACCGCGACTTGAAACCTGCGAACGTAATGGTCCAACAAGATGGCGATCAACTGAGCGTGACATTGGTGGATTTTGGCATCGCA
>CAIXAA010000584.1 GCA_903917305.1 uncultured Myxococcales bacterium
CCCTGGCGACGGCCGCGACGGAGCTGGCCCTGTTCGCCTGCTGCGTGCCGATGGTGCAGTACGGCCTGCGCAAACGCATCCGCGCGGCGGAGGAGGCGTCCGCATGAGGGCCGCACTGGCCCGCCACCGAGATGCCTGGATCGCTGCGGCGGGCCTGGCCATGGCGGCGTTGCTGGCGCTCGGGCCCCTGGAAGCGCGCGAAGCCGGGCTGCATGTCGGCGGCCTGCTCGTCTCCCTGCCGGAACTCCTCTCGGCATTTGCAGTTTCGGTGGCAGCGGTGGCCGCGCTCGCTGCCTACACGCCGCCCGCTGATTTGCGCCAGCACCGCGCCCGCCTGCTGGTGCCGGCCGCGTTCGCCCTGTGGGCCGCCGTCGCGCTGTGCAGCGTCGTCTGGGCGCCGGCGGATCGCGGCCACGTCTTCAAGTACGGCCTGCGCGTCACCGGCGGCGCGCTCCTCGCCATCTCGGCCTTCTGGCTGGCCCCGCACGTCGCCTTTCGCCGCCGCTTCACCGTCGGCGTCCTCGCGTCGCTCGCCATCCTGACGCTGCTCGGCACCGCAGAGCGCCTGCTTGGCCGCAGTTTCGAGCCTTTTCTCAAGCTCTTTCGCGACGAGCCCACCTGGATGCTCGGCGAGCAGCGCCTGACGACCGTCTTCTACCACGCCAACACCTGCGCCGCGTTCTTCGAGCTGACCGCGCCCTTCCTCCTCCTCGCCGCCGCCGCCCGCGGCCAGAAGCCGTTGCGTCGCGCGCTGTTGCTGGCGTGGCTGCTCGCGGTCGCCGTGCTGCTGAGCCTGACCTACTCCCGCGCCGGGCTGCTGGCGGGCATGGCCGGCGCGGTGCTGCTGGCCTACGCCGCGCGGGCCGTGCGCGACCGGCGAGCTTTGCTCGTTGTTGCCATCGCTTACGCCGTCTGCGTCGCGGGTGCCTATGGCGCCAATCCGGACATGCGGCACCGCATCGGCCTGACGGAGCGCTCCTACCGCGCGACCTACAAGGCAAAAACGCCATGCATCGGCCATGCGGGTCAGCCGCTGTCGCTGCAGATCGCCGTGCGCAACCGGGGCGAGTGGGCGCTGTCGAATCGCCAGGCGCCGGGATCGCTGCTGACGACGCTGCTGACGCCCGAAGGTCGCCGCGTCGGCGATTGGCACCAGACGCCGCTGCCCGACATGCCGCGCGGCGCGAAGCTGGCCGTGAATGTCGGCCTTTCGCTGCCGCGCCGTCCCGGCAAGTACCTGCTGGCCGTCGACGTGGCGCGCGATGAAGTCTTGCGTATCAGCGCCTTGGGCAACCCGATGGCCTACCTGAAGTGCCTTGTCGCCCCGCCGGGTGCCGATCTGGCGCGCCTGCGTCCGCCGTCGCTGGCCGGCGATCGCCCGCTCGATGCCTCCGAAGTCGCCGCCGTGCGCCGCTTGGAGCTGGAGCGCAAACACTACTGGTGGGCCGCCTGGCAGCTCATCCAGGAGCATCCGCTGCTTGGGCTGGGTGCCGATCGATTCCGCCTCGAATACCAGCGCTTCGTGCCGGCGGAGGCGTACGACCCGCGCGCCCGCGCCCACTCCATCGTCGTCGAGACGGCGGTGGATCTCGGCGTGCCGGGCCTGCTCGCGCTGCTGTTCCTGGCGACGGTGCTGCTTGGCAGCGCATGGGTTGCAATTCGGCGCGGCTGGCGCTGTCATGGGGACGCTGCGCCGGGCGGCGATGGCGCGATCCTGGCCGCCGCTGCGGGCCTGTGCGGCTTTCTCGTGCACAGCCAGGTGGATTACTTCTTGGGTTACACGCAGATCGCCATTTTGTTCTGGCCCATGGCGGGCCTGCTGAGTGGCGCGGTCTGGAACACGGCGCACGCGGCGCCAGGTGCAACGAGCAATGGCGAACGAAGCGACCAGCCTTGACGTCTGGATCAACGGCGAGCCGCGCCAGGTGCGCGCTGGCTTGACGGTCCGCGACCTGCTCGGCGAGCTTGGTGTGCGCGTCGAAGGCGTCGCCGTCGAAATCAACCGCGACGTCGTGCGCCGCCAGGACCACGCGACCTGCGCCATTGCGGCCGGGGATCGCATCGAGATCGTGCAGTTCGTCGGCGGTGGTTGAATCCGCGCCAAAAGACAGAGGAGCAGACCATGAGCGATTCTTTGCAGTTGGGTGACATCTCGCGCGAGCCGATCGACGATCCGTGGACCCTGGCCGGCCGCACCTTCTCGTCGCGCCTGCTGGTCGGCACCGGCAAGTACGCGTCGATCGAACAGACGCGCGCCGCCATCGACGAGAGCGGCGCCGAGATCGTCACCGTCGCCGTGCGCCGCGTCGACCTGGCGAGCGGCGCGCCCACCGTGCTCGATGCGATCGACAAGAAGCGCCACACGCTGCTGCCGAACACGGCGGCCTGCTTCACCGCGGACGATGCCGTGCGCACCGCCCGCCTGGGCCGCGAAGCGGGCATGGGCGATCTGGTGAAGCTCGAAGTCATTGGCGATCCGCGCACGCTCTTCCCCGACAACGAGGCGCTGCTGGTGGCGGCGCGCATCCTGGTCGCCGAAGGCTTTGCCGTCATGCCGTATTGCAGCGATGACCCGATCGTCTGCCGCAAGCTGCAGGACATC
>CAIXAA010000585.1 GCA_903917305.1 uncultured Myxococcales bacterium
CCGCTGCCGCGCCCACCGCCGTCATCGCGATGCCCGGCGTGCGATCCGGCGCGGCCTTGCGCACGGTCGGCGGCGGCGGCAGCTTCTCCGGTTGCTGTTCCGCCAGCTTGCGCGCGGCTTGCGCCTGCGCCTCGCGCGCCTTGGCCGCGACCTGCTCCTGCTCGAAATGCACACGGATTTCTTCGAGATAGCCCGCGACCTTCGTGTCCACCGCCTTGTCGTGGGTCGGCAGCGCGAGGAACTGGCGGTAGCGCGTCTCGGCCTCGCGCAGCTGCCCCGCCTGGTGGCTGGCCCGCGCGGCGTTGTAGAGCAGCCCCGTCTCGGACAGTGCAGCCTGCCACGCCTGCATGAACAGGTCCGCGGCGCGCTCGTGCTGGCCCGCCTGGTAGGCCTCGCGCGCGCTCGTCGCCAAGGCCGCGGCCGCCTTGGTGTTGTCGACCGCGGCGGCTGGGACCACGCACAGCAGCGCGCCCATCACCAGGAGAGGCAGCAGACGGCGCAGCAGGTGGGGCAGGGCGATGGTCAAGCGAGGCTCCGGCACGCCGGGGCACTCTAGCGCAGGCGCGCAGGCAGCGGCAAGCAGTCGAACGTGCGGTCAGGGCAGGAGATCGAAGGCGTGCTGGTCCGTCGCCGGCTTGTGCGGGCGCGGCGGCTTGTGAGCGTCGCGGTGCTGCGGCGCGGGCTGCGGCTTCTCGGCGGCGACGGTTGGCGCCGGAGCCGCAACCGGGGCCGGAGCCGGAGCCGCAACCGGAGCCGCAACCGGGGCCGGAGCCGGAGCCGGAGCCGGGGCCGGGGCCGGAGCCGGAGCCGGGACCGGAGCCGCAGCCAAGGACGGCGTTGCAGCCGTGGTCGCCAACGCTGCCGGCCGTTTCAGCGCCCACCACGCGCCGCCGCCCGCCAGCGCGACGGCGCAGGCTGCCGCAACTATCCACGCCGTGGCAGGTTTCTGCACTGGAGCCGGTTCGGGCTCGGCAGGTTTTTGCACAGGCATCACAGCTGGCATGACCGCGATGGTCGCCGCGCTGTCCTTGGCGACCGGCACCGCCGGGCTGGACGGCCGCGGCGCCACCACCGTCCGAATCGCGGCCGTGTCCGGGATGGCACGGGGCTGCGCCGCAGTGGCGGGCGAGGGCGCGCGTGGCTGCGCCACGGTCTCCGGCATCGGCCGCCGCGGCGCCGGCTGCGGACTCTTGGGCTCCGGCGCGAGCGCGATGGCCGGCATGGGCTTTCCGGTCTTGCGATGCTCCGCCAGCACGGCCTCCAGGGCCACACGCATCGACGGCGCATCCGGGTAGCGATCGTCGCGCTCCTTGGCCGTCGACCTGCGGATCACCTCGACGAACGCATCCGTCAGCGGCACCTTCGCGGCAACCCGGACATCCGGCAGCGGATCCAGGATGTGGCGCACCAGCACCGTCACCGGATTCGGGTCCTCGAACGGCGGCCGACCCGTCACGCACGCGAAGAGGATGCAGCCCATCGCGTACAAATCGCTTCGACCATCCGGCACTTCGCCGCGACCCTGCTCCGGGCTCATGTAGAGCGGCGTGCCCAGCGTCGTGCCCGCCTGCGTCATCGAGGAGCCGCGCGTCCGCGCGATGCCGAAATCCAGCACCTTCACGATGGACGGCTCGCCGGTCAGCTCCGCCAGGATCAGGTTCAGCGGCTTCAAGTCGCGGTGCACCAGCCCCGCCGCGTGCGCTTCGGTCAGGCTGCGCAGCGCCTGGATGCCAATCGCCGTCGCCTCTTCTTCGAGCAGCGCCGTGCCACGCGCCGCCGCCTCCGCGATGCGGCTCTCCAGCGTCGGCCCGCGCAGCATCTCCATCGCCATGAACAGCACGCCGGTGTCCGTCTGGCCGAAGTCGTAGATGCGAACCGTATTCGGGTGATGCAGCGATGCGGTGACGCGCGCTTCCTGCAGGAAGCGGCTGACGGCGTCGGCGGGCAGCTCCGACGCGGAGCCGATCATGATCTTGACGGCGGCCGCCTGACCGGTGACGACGTGCTCGGTCGCGAAGACGGTGCCGAAGCCGCCGGTGCCGAGCACGCCGGTGATGCGGTAGCGGCTGCCGATGACATCGCCGATCTTGAACAATTGCGGGCTGTCGCCGCCTGCGCTGCTGAGGAACGTCGGCGTGCCGTCCGCGGGGCAGAGCGCCTCGGCGGTGCCCAGGTTGCAGCGCGGGCAGAAGCGTGGGTGCGTGGCGGGGCTCATGGTCATCGTGGCGTGTCTGCGCGTCCGGCTGGCGAGGTCCCCCTTGCCGCGCGCCAGGATAGTCCGCGGCGCTCAGGGTCTCAAGTTGCGAAGACGAAATGCGCTGCGGGCGGGGCCGCTGGGCCGCACTTCCTGCCGTCAGGGTTTCGCGACGAAGCCGATGCGACCGCCCGCCGGCAACGCCTGCATGAACTGCACACGGCGGCCGTTCACTTGCGTCGGCACGCAGCCCGGGCAGGAGAAGGTGCCGATGTTGTCGCCAAATTCCAGCGTGAAGTGCGGCGCATCGTGGGAGCCGACCTGGATCGTGCCGGTGTAGCCGGTCTGCGGGCTCCAGGTCACCACGAGCCTGGTCTCGTCGCGGCCGCGCCAGACATCGCCCACCTGGTCGATGTCGCCCAGGTAGACTGGCTGCGTCGCCAGGA
>CAIXAA010000586.1 GCA_903917305.1 uncultured Myxococcales bacterium
CGGGTGCGCCGCAGCAGCTCGCGCGGATAGGAGTCATCGGGCAGCAGCCGCGCGTTGTGCCGGCTGTGCGTCTCGATGCCGTACCAGGCGCCGGCCTCCTGCCGGATGCGCTCGGCGGGCGGCGCCACTTCGCCGGCAGCCGCGCGCCGGATCAGCTCCAGATCCTGCGTCCGCCCCAGCGCTTCGGCCACGGCGGCCGTGTCCGCCAGCACGCGCGAGAGCGCCTCGCGCGCCGACATCGCGTGCATCGAAGCCGGAACCCAGCGGATCTGCGCGTCAAGGCCACCGTACAGCACGGCCTGCTCGTTGCTCTTGGCCGCCTGCAGCTCCAGCTCGCCGTACTCGAGCTCGTCGACCTGCGCCGGGTTCTCCGCCAGCCACACGAACATCACTTCCAGGAAGGCGTGCAGCGCCTTGATCCACTCGTACGGCGTGCGGTAGTCGCCACCTGGGCTGTCCACCGCAAACGCGGGCGGCGTCTCCAGCGTGCGCACCTCGACGCGGTTGCGCGGCGCGCGGATGAAGCGGTCGAGCAGATCCTGCCGCCACTCCTCCATCTTGCGCCACGTCGGATCCTGCCGGAGCGGATTGTCGAGGTAGTGCGGGCCGTAGCGGAAGCAGGCATGCAGCAGCTCCATCGCGCGCGCACCGTCACCCGGCGCGGCGAGATCCAGGCCGGCTCCGGCACAGCACTCCTCGAAGGTCGGACCCGGCGCAAGCCTGCCGGGCTGGGCGCGCACCGTCAGCCAGACGTCGCGGCCGGTCAGCAGCGTGCCGGAATCGGCAAAGCGCCGCAGGGTCTTGCGGAAGGACACCGGGTCGCGGTACAGGCCCGAGACGTCCATCAGCGTACGCCCCGGCCAGACGTGACCGAGCCGCGCCGAGTCCCACGGCGTAATGCTGGTGCCATACACCGGGTCAGGCCGCTGCAAGCCGGCGCCGAAGAACAGCGGCGACGCGGCCGACAGCGCAATCGACAGCGCCCCGCCCACCAGCCGCATCCGCGCCGTCATCTCGATCAGCTTGCGCGAGATGTCGGCCTCGCCCACGTCGCCCAGCCACGGCGCCGACAGGTTGAAGTGATCGCCTGCCGCCGCGCCGACTTTGTCGCCGTGAACGCCGATCTGGTACTGGTAGTAGAAGCGCTTGAAGGGATCGGCGCCGCGCGACGCGTCGTCCGCGGTAATCTGCGGCGGACGCCAGGCCGCACCGTGCAGGAGCTGGGCGCGGTGGCCGTGGACCGCGTTCAAGTCCAGCAGCGCCGAATCCGCGAGGATCACGAGCAGGCGCTGGGCGGCCGCCGTCGACACCGGCGAACGCAGCGGCAATGGATTGGCTTCGACCGTGGTCTCGGGCACATCCGGAACGATCTCGTCGGCAAACGGCGCCAGGTCGGGCCCGCGCTCCCGCAGCCAGCGGCGGATGGCGGTCGTCGGCTGCTGGCCGGCGAGCGTGTGCAGCACCTCGAAGGTCTGCGAGTCGATGCAAATGCCTTCCGTCTCGGGGCCCAGGTGCGGCTCGCCGTGGTCGATGGCGGTGCGGATGGCGTCCAGGCGCCGGGAAGTGATGCGGTCAGCCACGCGCTTGCTCCAGCAACTGTTCGAGAATCTTGCCCACGCGCGCCACGTCGGCCAGCGTCACCGCAGCGGTCAGCCGCACCAGCATGGTCGCCTCCGGCGCGGGCGAGAACATGCCGCCGGGCGCGCCGACCAGGCCATAGCGCGCCACCAGCTCGGAAATCACGGACCTGGCATCGGTCAGCGGGTGGCCGTCCGCACCCCGCAGCAGGCTGTTGCCTTCGCCGTCGACCAGCCCCGCAGTGCCGTAGAACGACCCGCCAATCGACAGCGGAATGCCCAGGCGGTCGCACACGGCGCGCATCGCGTCGCGGGCGTCGCGCAAGGCCGCATAGCGCGGCCCCATCGCGGTGTGCACGCCACCCGGGAAGGTGTGCAGCGCCGCCGCGACCAAGGCTTCCTGGGGCCGCGGGTACATGTTGGTCGTCTTGAGGCGCTCGCTGGCGTTGTGGACGATGGTCTTGCCGGTCGCCTCGTGGCCGGTCGGCGCGCACCAGAACAGCGTCGCCGTCTTGTTCTGCGAGCTGGTGACCTTGGTCTCCCCGACCAGAAGCCCCACCATGCCGAGCACTTCAGGCGCAAGGCGCTGCTCCAGCTCCGCCATCGGCACGCACGCCGCATGGCCGCGCGGATCCAGCGGCGAGTAGAAGCCGTCCACCAGGAGCGGCACGTCGGCCGCCGCGGCAGTCTCGGCCATGCGCACGAGATCGTCGGCGGTCAGGCCCACGCCGCTCGGATTGCTCGGCACCACCGGCACGACGCCGATCACCGCCCTGCCCCGTTCCTTGGCGAACGCCAGCGCGGCACTGAGACCCTCCGCGCTGCCAGCCAGGCCCTGACCGGACACGGCGGGCATGTGAATCAGCTCCAGATCCAGATCGGCCGCCAGCGGCTGATAGCCCGACCAGGCCAGCGGATCCAGCACCAGCGCAAAGGGAGCCAACAGCTTCTTGCCGCGCGCCCGGGCGATCAGGCCACGGAACGCGCAGTCCAGCGCGGCGCGGCCGGAGACCGTCTGCATCGCCATGTGCGGCCCGGCCATGCCCCAACTGCGCGCCAGGATGGCCGAAACCGCCGGATACTGCTGCTGGTAGTTGCCGGGATAGCCGTAGGCATCGCCGGTCGTGCGGCGCAGCTCGCTCGCACCCGCCGCCACCAGGCGATCGCGCGTCTCCTCGATCCAGGCGCCCAGATCCGGATGCAGCGGCTGACCCACGTCGTCAATGTCGCCTGCCGACTGATCAATGACCGGCAGACCCGCCGCGCGGCGATCGCGGGCCAGCTTCTTGAGGTCGGGCAGCGTCGGCAGTCCCGGCACCGGGACGGAGACCTGCGGCTGGCGCAGACCGACGGCGCGCTCGGCAAAACGCTGCATGGCCAAGGCACTGGGAGAGGAAGTGGCAGGCATGATGGGCTCCGCTGGCTGAAAGGGCACCCGGTGCGTGACGGGCACGGGGCGTAGTATGCGAGCGGCTGGCGCGGTGGCAACAGGGGAAGGCGAGGTGTTTCGAGGTCGTCACTTGAGGGCGGGTGCGGGATCCGGTTCCGCTCGGGTTCGGGTTCCGGCTCCGGTTCCGGCTCCGGGCCCCGCTCGGATGAGTCCGCAGGACTCATCCGTCCCTTCGGGCACGCGGGGGCCCCTTGGCTCGGGTTCGGGTGCCGGTTCACGCCGCGAGGGGCAAGCCATGCCTATCC
>CAIXAA010000587.1 GCA_903917305.1 uncultured Myxococcales bacterium
AGCCAGGTCGAGGCCTTTCGCACGACCTACCCGCGCAACGGCACGGTCCGCCACCTGGAGCACTGCGCGCTGGTCTACGGCTGCCGCGCCGCGCAGAACTTCTTCCTGGGTCGCTGGGAGGCGCCGTTGCCGGCCGCCTCGACCTGCAACGCCGCATGCGTCGGCTGCATTTCCGACCAGCCAGAGGAGAGCGGCTTCGCAGCGAACCACGAGCGCATGAAGGTTCCGGCCAACGCCGACGACTTGATCGAGACCGCGCTGGGCCACCTCGAACGCGTGCCGAACGGCGTGGTGAGCTTTGGCCAGGGCTGCGAAGGCGAGCCGTTGATGCAGCCCAAAGTGCTGGAGGCCACGATCCGCGGCATTCGCGCCAAGACCGATCGCGGCGTGATCAACCTGAACAGCAACGCGTCCTTGCCGCGCGTCGTGGCCCGCCTGGCCGACGCCGGACTCGATTCGCTGCGCATCAGCATGAACTCGGCGCAACCGCATCTGTACAACGCCTACTACAAGCCGCGCGGCTACAGCTTGACCGATGTCTTGCAGTCGGCGCTGGAGATGTCGCAGCGCGGCCGCTACGTCAGCTTGAATTACTTCGTGTTTCCAGGAGTCAGCGATTCGCCCACCGAGATCAACGCCATCAGCCGCTTCATCGAAGCCGGCGGCGTGCAGCTGATGCAACTGCGCAACCTGAATATCGATCCAGAGCTGTACCTGCGCGCGCTCGGCGACGAGGCGGTGGCCGAGCCGGTCGGCGTCCTGCGCCTTGTCCAGGTGCTGCGCAAGCGCTTCCCGCACCTGCGTTTTGGCTACTACAACCCGCCGCGCAGCAAGATGGGACGGCCGGGGCCTACGCCCGGTGCGCGGCAGCCTGCCGACGAGGCGCAACCCGAGTGATTTCCGCGGCTGCGGGCGGCGGCGACGCCGCTGCTGCGCCGCCACCGCCCGAAGCTGCCCCGCCTACACGGCCGCCAGCACCGCCCCTTCCGCCTGCGTCTGGCGCGGGCTGAGGACGTGCACGTGGTGGGCGCGCACCTCACGGTCGGTGCGCTCCTGGCCCTCCTTGTTCTTCCAGGTGTGGCTGCGCAGCGCCCCTTCGACGTAGACCAGCTTGCCCTTGTCGAGGAACTGCGAGCACTGCTCCGCGAGCTTGTCGAAGACGATGACCGTGTGCCATTCCGTGTCCTTCTCCATGCTTCCCGGCGCGTGTGTCGTGTGCGACGTGGCCACGCGCAGCCGCGCGACCGCCGTCCCCGACTGCGTCTTGTGCAGCTCCGGCTTGTTGCCGAGCCGCCCGATCAGAAGCACCTTGTTCAAATCCGCCATCTTGTCCTCCATCCCGGCCTGCGGCCGTCCATCGCGCCAACCCTGGCGCACTCCGTCCAGACCGCGCGCCTACGCGGCCTCCTCGAGATCATTCGCCGTGGCCAGATCCACGGGCGCGTCGCCCAGCGCCACGACGATGCGGTCGCACAACTCCGGGCGCGCCTTGAGCTCCGCCAGCGCGCGGTCGCGGCCCTGCCCGACCAGCTCGTCGCCGAAGCGGTAGAACGCGCCGCTGCGGCTGATGACGCCCTGCGCCGTCGCGAGGTCGAAGATCTCGCCTTCCTTGGTGAATCCCTGGCCGAAGATGAGGTCGATCTCGCACTGGCGGAACGGCGGCGCCATCTTGTTCTTCACGACCTTGATCTTCGTGCGGTTGCCGTAGACGGCCTCGCCGCGCTTCAAGGACCCGATGCGCCGCACGTCGAGCCGCACCGACGCGTAGAACTTGAGCGCGTTGCCGCCGGTCGTCGTCTCCGGGCTCCCCATCGTGACACCGATCTTCATGCGGATCTGGTTGATGAAGACCAAGGTCGTCCCGGTCTGGTGCGCCAGCGACGCCAGCTTGCGCATCGCCCGGCTCATCAGCCGCGCCTGCAGGCCGACATGGTTGTCGCCCATTTCGCCGTCGATCTCGGCTTTGGGCGTCAGCGCCGCGACCGAATCCACCACGATGACACCGACTTCGCCGGAGCGCACCAGGGCCTCGACGATGTCCATCGCCTGCTCGCCGCAGTCGGGCTGCGACAGCAACAGCCGCGAGCAATCGCAGCCGATCTCGCGGGCATACTTGAGGTCGAGCGCGTGCTCGGCATCGATGAACGCCGCGACCGCACCGGCCTTCTGCGCCTGGGCGACGATCGACAGCGCCATCGTGGTCTTGCCGCTCGACTCCGGCCCGTAGATCTCGACGATGCGGCCCTTGGGCACGCCATGGATGCCGAGCGCGCGGTCGAGGGCGAAGGAGCCCGTCGAAATCGTCTCGATGCCCTGCTCCACCGCCGGGCCGTCGGCCTGCATCACCATACCGCGCCCGAACGCCTTCTCCACCGACTTGATGAGATCATCCAATGCCTTGCTGACCGTCTTGTCCTTCATGCCCAGTGCTCCCTTGCTCATCCTGGCGACGCGCATCGCCCCGAACATCGGGGCGGCACAGGCCGCACACGCACGCGCCCGCAGGCGCATTCCCTGGCCGCCTCACGCCGCGATGGCGCGCGCCGGCTCGTCGAAGTGTCGATATTGCAACGCCTCTGCGATGTGCTCGGCGCCGATGTCCGGCGTGCCGTCGAGATCCGCGATCGTCCGCGCCACCCGCCAGATGCGGTCGTGCGCCCGCGGCGAGAGGCCAAACTGCTCGATGGCACGCAGCAGCAGGTCGTGCACCGGCGCCGCCAGCGGACTGCGCTGGCGCAGCAGCGGCATCGGCACGGTCGCATTCGGCGCTGGCGCCTGGTCCTCGTGACGGGCCAGCGCCTGCTCGCGCGCCCGGCACACGCGCGCCTGCACGATCGCCGAGGTCTCTCCCGCCGGACTATGGCGCAGCATCGCGGGCGTCAGCGCCGGGACCTGGATCTGGATGTCGATGCGGTCGAGCAGCGGGCCGGAGAGCCGGCCCCGGTAGCGCTCCAGCGCCACGGGACTGCATGTGCAGCGGTGCGTCGGCGAGTTCGCGTGCCCGCACGGACATGGATTGAGCGCCGCGATCAGCATGAATCGAGCGGGAAAGCGCACGGCCTGCCGCGCCCGGGTCACGGTGACGGAGCCGTCCTCCAACGGCTGCCGCAACGTCTCGAGCACGACGCGGGGGAACTCGGCGAGTTCATCAAGGAAGAGCACGCCGTGGTGCGCCAGCGACACCTCGCCCGGCTTGGGCTGCTGGCCACCGCCCACCAGGGCCGCCGCGCTGGCCGTGTGGTGCGGCGCGCGAAACGGTCGGTGACGCAGCAGTCCCGTGCCAGAGCCCAGCAGGCCCGCGACCGAGTGCACCTTGGTGACCTCGACCGCCTCGGCCGGCTGCAGAGGCGGCAGGATGAGGGGAAGTCGGCGCGCGAGCATCGTCTTGCCGGTGCCGGGCGTCCCGACCAGGACGACGTTGTGCCCGCCAGCGGCCGCCACCTCGAGCGCGCGTTTGGCCAGTGCGTGGCCGCGCACGTCCGACCAGCAGATGGACGCCCGCAGCGTCGGCTGGGCTGCCGCCTCCGGCACGGAGGGCCAATCGCGGCCGCCGCGCAGCAGCTCCACGACCTCGCCGAGATCGACGCACGGCCGCACCTCGATGCCGCCCACCGCTTGCGCCTCGCGGGCATTGCCCGCCGGGCACAGGATCCCGCGCAGCCCGAGGTTGCGCGCCATTTCCGCCACGGCCAGCACG
>CAIXAA010000588.1 GCA_903917305.1 uncultured Myxococcales bacterium
ACGCCCTTGACCGCCGGCAGGGAGCACAGGGCGTGGGCGAGCGACCCGGTCAGCTTGTCGAACACCGGATCGCCCCAGCCCGCCGGCACGCCGCGCACGATGCAGCGCACGAGGCCGCCGAGGCTGTCGCGCTCGCCGCGGGCGGTTTCGATGGCGGCGATCATCGCGGTACTGGCCTGGCGGTCGGGGCAGCGCACGGGGCTGGCATCGACGGCCTCGCGCGTCAATGTCAGCGGATCAACTGCGAATCCTTGGGCACGCGGCAGGTCGGCGTGCGTCAGGCGCTGCGGCGGCGGCGTGCTGGCTTCGAGGTCGCCGACGCGCTGCACCCAGGCGACGATCTCCGTGCGCGGGCGGCCTGCTGCGTCGGCCAAGGCGTCGAGCAGGGCTTCGGCGACGGCGCCGCCGGCGACGCGGCCGACGGTCTCGCGCGCGCTGGCCCGTCCGCCGCCGCGCACGTCGCGGTGGCCAAAGCGAGCCGCCCATGTCAAGTCCGCGTGTCCTGGGCGGAAACGCTCGCCAAGGGCATCGTAGTCGCGGCTGTGGGCGTCCTGGTTGGCGACGAGGATGGCGATCGGCGTGCCGAGCGTGAGGCCCTCGTGCACGCCGCTGAGGATCTGCGGCACGTCGGCTTCGGCGCGCGCGCTGGTCAGTGGGCTTTGGCCGGGGCGCCTGCGCGCCAGCCAGCCTGCCACGCGGTCCGTGGCCAGCGGCACGCCCGCCGGGCAGCCATCGATGACGCAACCGACCGCGGCGCCATGCGATTCGCCAAACGTCGCGATGCGAAACAGCTCGCCGAATGAGGAGCCGGCCACGGAACCTCCGCCGTCAGTACAGCTGCTCGACGTGAGCCGCCGTGTAGTAGTGCCCGAGAATCGTTTTGAAATCCTGGCCGGCCTTGGCGCGACCGACCGCGCCGGTCTGGCACATGCCGACGCCGTGGCCAAAGCCCGCACCCGTGAAGGTCCAGCGCGCCGGCACGCCGCCCGCCCCCGCCGGACCCGGCTGCACCAGGAACAGCGAGGACTTCAAGCCGCCGAAAGCGCGACGAATCCGCAGCTCGCCCGCGATCGTCACCTTCTTGCCGTCCGCCAGCGTCAGCTCCACCGACGTCGCGCGCCCGGAGACGCCGCGGTGCAGCACGCGGATCGCCGCCAGCGCCTGCGTCACGCCGACCGCCTGCAGCGGCGTCGCCAATTCCGCAGGCGTCTTGTCGACCTTCCAGCGCAGCGCCCCCTGGTTCAGCCCCGAAGCGCCCGCCCAGCTCGCGTCCTTGTCCGCCAGCAGCGCCGCCACCGCCTCTTCGCTCGGTCCGTTCGCCAGGTGATCGACGCCGCCCGCGACCTGATCCGGCTGCCCGCGCAGGCTCGGCTGCGGCCTTCCCGGCCACGCATTCTCGTTGTTCTCGGTGTGTCCGCCGCTCACCGCGTGGTAGTAGGCGTCGACCAGGCGACCGTCCGGATCGACCAGCACCTGCCCCTTGGTGTCCGCCACCGCCTGCGCGATGCGCGCGCTGACCTTCTGCATGCCGCCGTACGCCTGGCAGTGCACGTCCGAGCAAATCGCATACGGATCAGTCACATGCCGCGTGCCGACCTTGGCCAGCATGTCCGTGCGCGTCGCCACCGCCTGCGCGCGCAGCGCATCGGCCGGGGCGTTGGCGAAGATCTCCGCCGCCACGACGCCTTCGAGAATCCGCTCGATTTCCGCTTCGTTCACGACCTCGAGACCGCCGCCCTGACCTGGCACGACGTAGATGCGGCCGGGCAGCTCCAGCTCCGTGCGCGTGCCGTGCCGCGTGCCGATCACCTTGAGCGGCGCATTGCGCCCCGACGCCGCCTTGACCGCCTCGAACCACAGCACATCGGCGGCCTGCACCTCGCTGCCATCGCGGGCGCGCGCCACGAGCTGCGCCGACGGCGGCTCCGCGACGATGGCGTAGACCGTCAGGTCCTCGCCGTATTGGCGGCCAAGCTCGGCGGCGCGCGCCTGCGCCGCTTCGTCCTTCTCGTAGGAAACATCGAGGCAAAGCAGGGTCTTGCGCGTGTCGAGCATGCGCCCGGCCAGGCTGTACGTCGTGCCGGAGGTCAGCGCCTTGACCGGCAGCCCGCGCTCCTTCCACAGCCCGCGCAGCCGCCGCAGCGTGTCGAGATCATCGGACGGCGCTTGGGCCAGGACGACAAAGTGCTGGTAGACACCGGGCTTGGCATCCGTGGCGCTCACGTCCATCGGCCGATCCGGCGGCAGGCGGAATTCCACTTGGCCATCGCCGGTGCCGATCACGCGCAGGCCGGTGGCGGAGATCACTTCGACGTGCTCCTGCCGGCTCAGCACGGCGACCGGCAGCGTCGGGTTGCCGGTGCCATCGAGCGTCACGACGACGCGGTAGAGGCTGGCCGCGCGGTCGCTGTGCCCGAGCGGATCGCCCTGCGCCAGCGCCACGGTGGCCGGCAGCGCGGCAAGTGTCAGGAACAAGAGCACAAAGGGGATACGATTCAAGGGTTCCATCGCCAGGCGGCCTGCCAGGATCTGCCGCGTGCGGAAGGGTGCGCGTTGCCGTGCCTGTTGTCCATCGTTGCCGATTCTCCGCATGCCGTTACTTTGCAACGTCTCGCGCCTCACGCATACTCGGCCGGGCAGCGCGCCCGTTGCCCGGGAATCCGCATCGATGGCCTCCGTCCACCAACGCTACCGCATCATCGACAAGATCGACGCTGGCGGCATGGCGGAGATCTACCGCGGCGTCGCGATCTCGATCGAGGGCTTCGAGAAGCAGGTCGCGATCAAGCGCATCCTGCCGAACCTGTGCCAGAACGAGCAGTTCGTCACGATGTTCCTCGACGAGGCGCGGCTGACGATGCAGCTCAACCACGCCAACATCGTGCAGATCTTCGACATCGGCAAGGTCGACGACACCTACTTTGTCGCGATGGAGCTGGTCGATGGCGCCAACCTGCGCCGCGTCATGCAGCGCGCCCTCGACCGCGGCCTGCCGTTCCCGATTGCGATTGCGTGCTATCTGGCGATGGGCATCTCGGACGCGCTGGCCTATGCGCACGAGAAGGTCGATGGCAGCGGCCAGCCGTTGCACATCGTGCACCGCGACGTGTCGCCGCCCAACGTCCTGCTGTCGCGCCAAGGCGAAGTGAAGCTGACGGATTTTGGCATGGCCAAGGCCGCGAGCAACGCGCAGATCAGCGATGCC
>CAIXAA010000589.1 GCA_903917305.1 uncultured Myxococcales bacterium
GGAACCGGAACCGGAACCGGAACCGGAACCGGAGCCAATAATCCAACTGTCAACTAGACAAACGTCAAGACCGCCCGAGCAGCCCGCCACCCCTTCCCTGCTCGTGCACGCCGCGGTGAATCCTGAGCGATTTCCCGGCCTCCAGCCCCGCCTCATGCGCCTTGCCGTGCCGCACGCCGCCGCCGTTCAGGCTGCGCGTCCGCGGGTGCCGCTCGCGGTAGTAGCGTTTCAGGTCCGGATCGCCCAGCCACACCAGCCCGCGCGCCGCGTGCGCCGTCCGCTCCTGCTTCAACTTCTGCGAGAAGCCCATCAAGACGCCGGCCAGGAACTCGCGCCGCCGCTGGCGCCCGCCATCGCCCAGCTCGCGGCTGGCCGTGTGCCACAGCGCATCGCAGGCGCCATGCAGAAAATCATGGGCATAGGCGGCCAGTTCCAGGTTGGTCTCGGCGCCGATCAGCTCCAGCACGCGCTCCATGCGGTTGCGGCGCGCGTTGTAGGCGCTGACCCAGATGCACTCGACGAAGAAGTACGACGACAGGATCGAGGCGATGAGCTTCCACTCCACCGGCAGCGCCGCCGCGCCGCGCCCGACGCGCCGAAAGCCGTAGCCGCGCGTCTCCGGCGCGTTGCCCAGCTCCAGATTGTACTTGAGCAGCAGGGTGTTGGCGGCTGCCATCGCGACCTCCGCCTCGTGCGCGTTCGGGCTCGACGCCAGCGCCAGCAGCTTGCGCACCTTGGCAAGCATCCGATCCGCCTCGCTATTCTCCTGGGTCGAGGCCGCATGCGTCGCGCGCGGCGACACGCCCGCCAGCCTGCACGCCTGCACGAACGCCGGCCCGTGCGGCACTTCCTCCACCGCGCCAAGCACTTCCGACGCATACTGGTGCGCCATCTCGTGCTTGAGCGTGTCCAGCACTTCGTCCCACGGCTGGTTCCAGATGTGCTGCTCGCTGATGCCGAGCACGCGCCCCAGCTGCTCCCAGCGCCCGAAGCGCACCTCGCCGCGATCGATGCAGAGGACCGGCGGCTTGAGCAGGCTGGAAAACCGTTCCTTGTTGACCGTTTGCCATTCAGTGCGCAGCTTTTGCAGCCACGCGCGGTGCAGTTGTTCGAGCATGGGTCCTTGGCGCAGCGTCTCGGGGAGGGCGCGGGTGCCGCGGGAGAGTCTGCCATTCACGGTGGCGCGGAGCCAGACGGAAGTTCAGCGGCCGGCCCGGGAGCCCGAGCCGGAGCCCGAGCCGGAGCCCGAGCCGGTTCCGGTTCCGGTTCCGGCTCCGGTTCCGGTTCCGGTTCCGGTTCCGGTTGCGGTTCGACGTCCCGTGCCAGATTCGCCTGAACTGGATGCACAACCTCCCAGGATCAGCTAGACTCCGTCGGTCGCGCCCGACGGCGCCCGGAGCCTGCCATGTCTCGCCTCGCCGCCCTCCTCGTCTCGATGTTCGCCAGTGTTCTTCTCACCTTGCCAGCCATGGCCATTCCGATTCCGCCGCCCGCGGACGCCAGCTCCGGTTGCGCCACC
>CAIXAA010000590.1 GCA_903917305.1 uncultured Myxococcales bacterium
ACGGCATACGAGATTTCTGAATGTGACTGGAGTTCAGACGTGTGCTCTTCGATCTCGCTCGCCGGTTCGCGGGCGATGGCGCGCAGGCCCCAGGTGGTCAAGCCGGGCGAGAGCAGGATGCCGGCGTAGGCGGTGATGGACGCGCCAAAGCCGAGCATGCCGTAGCGATCCGGTCCGAGGACGCGCGCCGAATAGCCGAGCGTCGCCAGGCCAATCAAGCGGTTGAGGACGGTCGCGCCGCTGAGCGAGGCGAGGTTCAGGAAGAAGGACGACCGGCGCAGCCGCTGCCAGGTGGAGGGCATGGCATTCCTAGAGGCGCGTATCGCCGTACAAATCGTGGCGCAGGCGGCGCTCCGCGTCGAGGATGCGCGCGCTGGGTCGCACCTTGTGCATGCGCGCGGGGATGCCGGTGTACACGTGCCAGGGCGCGAGGTCGCGCGTCACGAGCGTCAAGCTGCCGGTCGCGACGCCATCGCCAATGGTGACGCCGGGATGCACGACGGTGTTGGTGCCGAGCACGACGTGGCGGCCGATGCGGATGGTGCCGTAGGTGACGTCGGCGTGGTAGGCGTCCGGGATGCAGGCGCCGATCATGCCGCTGCCGAGGTAGTCGTCCGAGCCGCACACGAGTCGGCAACCCGCCGTGATGGCGCCGAAATGGTCCATCGTGCAGGTGGCGTGGCGGCTGCCGATGATGCTGACGCCGGGGCCGATGTGGATGTAGTCGCCCAAGGTCAGCGCCGTTGTAATCAGGACGAAATCGTCGATGGCGCAGTGGTCGCCGATGCTGACCAGCTCCGGGCAGCGGATGACGACGCTGGGGGCGATGCGCACGTCGATGCCGCAGGACTTGAGGCGCGACTTGTCGAATTCCTGCGTCATGCCGCTACCATCCGGACTTGACGGCTTGCACGATGGTGTCGACATCGGCGTCGGTCAGCGCTTCGTGGCAGGGCAGCGCGACCTGGCGCTCGTTGAAGTCGGCCTGGCCGGGCAGATCGCTGCGCAAGCCACCGAACACACTGTTGTGATCGATGCGCAGGTGCACGACGGACGCCGGGACGCCGCGGCTGGCGAGGTGGCGGATGAAGTCCTCGCGGCGCGCGACCTTGACGATGAAGAGCCAGCACGCGCTGTCGCGGTCGGGATCGGCGCGCAGCAGCTGAAGGTCGGTGATTCCAGAGAGTTCGCGGCGCAGACGCGCGCAGATGGCGCGGCGGCGCGCGAGGCGGTCGGGGAAGTCGTCCAGGTTGCCCAGGCCGATCGCCGCGCCCAAGTCGTTGAGATGGTACTTGTAACCGACTTCGGCGATGTCGTACTCGCGCTCGCCGAGGATGGAAGGCCGCGATCCGGCGCGGTCGATGCCGAACCAGCGCCGCGTCATCACCGCGTGCGCGTCTTCCTCGCCGCGGCTGCACAGCGCGCCGCCGTCGCCTGTGGTCAAGTGCTTGATCGCTTGGAAGGAAAACGCGGTGAAGCGCGAGATGCTGCCGATCGGGCGGTTCTTGTACGTCGCGCCCAACGCGTGGGCGGCGTCCTCGACGACGGCGATGCCGCGCGGCTCCGCGATGGCGAGAATCTCATCCATGTCGCAAGGTTGTCCGCCCCAGTGCACTGGCATCACGGCCCTGGTGCGGGCGGTGACGCGGCGCGCGAAGTCCTGCGGATCGAGGTTGCCGGTGTCCGGATCGATGTCGCAGAACACCGGAACCGCGCCTTGCATGAGCACGGCAAGGCCCGTCGCCACGAACGTCTGCGCGGGCAGGATCACTTCATCGCCGGGACCCACGCCGGCGACGGCCAGCGCCAGGTGCAGCGCCGCCGTCCCGCTGTTCAGCGCGGCCGGGTGGCGCATGCCGACGCGATCGGCGAGCGCGGCCTCGAACTCCTTGACGCGCAAGCCTTCGCTGATCCAGCCGG